>DASZWE010000704.1:0-12557 GCA_035546735.1 Puia sp. | reverse complement strand
GGCAGTGGCCCGCGCATTGATCAATAATCCCGATATCGTATTCGCAGACGAGCCTACGGGCAACCTGGATACCGCCAACGCAAAAGAGCTGCATGAACTGTTCTTCCACCTGCGGGATAAAATGAAGCAGACCTTCCTGATCGTCACCCATAACGAAGACCTCGCCCGGATGAGCGACCGGGTCCTTCATATGAAGGATGGATTGATCGAGCGGGAAGGGTAATCGAGGAGGAGTGAGGGCTCGGAACTCCGACGTAACCGAGGAACGGGCAAGGGACGCAGCCCTGACGAAGGTTATGAATGAGGAAGACCGTGTCAAAGCAGGTCTGACGAAGTTCCTGCGAACGAGGCACTGGGCGGGGACGAAGTTCTCTACGGCCAGGACCGGCTGAATGAGGCTGGTAATGGACGGAAGACGAACGGGGGAAAGATCGATGAAATGGAGGAAACGACTGCGCGAAAAGGAGGACAGTCGGGGGTGAACAGGGCTGTAGGTTAGACTCTCGGGACCCACGGCAGCTCCGGGGCCTGCAAGAGATGCCCGGCATACCTGGCCAGCGTAAACAGGTGATCACTAAGCCTGTTAAGATATTTCAATACGATGGGTTCGACATATTGCTGGTCTTCCTGCATCTGCACACAGATCCTTTCGGCACGACGGCACACACAGCGCGCTATATGCGCCGTGGATACGGCCACATGGCCACCTGGCAGAATAAATGACTTCATCCCGGGCAAAACTTCATTCATCCTGTCAATATCATCCTCCAACGCCTTTACATCGGCTTCTTTCAGATCAGGTATCTTCATCTTCGACTCCTTATCCGGATCGCATGCAAGGGAGGCTCCGATGGTAAAGAGACGGTCCTGTATCTCCCGAAGTATAGGGGTGGCCTGACCCGCCACCGTCAGGTGGTCGTTCAATAATCCTATAAAGGAGTTCAATTCATCCACGGTGCCATAGGATTCGATACGAATATGGCTTTTGGGGACCTTGGTGCCTCCGATGAGGGAGGTCTTACCCTTATCACCTGTCCTGGTATATATTTTAAATGCCATGGATATGATTTTTAGTGGCTCATGGCTACGGGCTCCTGCAAGGCGAACCACAGGTTCGACGGCCGAAGGCCCCCCATTATTAGATTTTCAGGAAAAACGGGTCATATTTTTTCAGGGACAGGTTTTTCCTGGAGTTTGTCGGATTCTATCACCCCGTCCCGCAGCCGTACAATGCGGTGGGCATAATTGGCAATATCCTCTTCATGCGTGACCAGCACGACGGTATTGCCGCCGGCCTGTATCTGTGTAAAGATATCCATGATCTCGCCGGAGGTCCTGGTATCCAGATTGCCGGTGGGCTCGTCGGCCAGTATGAGGGAGGGGTTGTTGACGAGAGCCCTCGCGATGGCTACACGCTGGCATTGACCGCCAGACAGCTCGTTGGGCTTGTGATGGCTTCTGTCGGTGAGGCTGACCTTTTCCAGCACCTGCATGGCCCGGTCGAGCCGCTCCTTTTTGGGAGTTCCGGCATAGACGAGGGGAAGGGCAACATTTTCCAGGGCCGTCAGACGGGGTAGAAGATTGAACTGCTGAAAGACGAAGCCGATCTCTATATTCCGGACATCGGCCAGCGCATCGTCAAGCATGGTGCTTACGTTCTGTCCATTAAGAATATAAGTGCCGGAAGTGGGGGTATCCAGGCAGCCGAGAATGTTCATCAGGGTGCTTTTCCCCGAGCCGGAAGGCCCCATCAGGGCTACATATTCATTCTTATATATGTCCAGGGACACGCCCTTGAGCACCGGGAGGGCCTGACGACCCATAAAGTAGCTCTTGCGAATGTCCTGCAGACGTATTATTGGGGTAGCGGTCATATTTTACGGATCACTTTCGGTACCTTAAAATAAGTCCCATCTGTAGCAGGGGCATTGGAGAGCGCTTGTTCCCTTGTGACGGAACCCTGGGGGATATCTTCGCGTAAGACATTGACAGAGGGGCTCATATGCAATAGCGGCTCCACGCCGGTGGTGTCCAGCTCGCCCAGCTTTTCTACGAATTCGATCATCCTGCGCAGGTCTTTTTTTATACCTTCCTTTTCCGCGGCGCTGAATTCCAGCCTGGCCAGGTTAGATAGATTGTCGATAAGGGCGTCGTTGACTTCCATGCGAGGTGTTTAGACAAAAATACTGTTTATTTCGAGACGATAGAGGGCGGTATTCCAGGGGCCGGGGTAAGTTTTGACGGACGGCAGAGAGGGGTTATCTTCGCGCTTCTTAAAAGCGCGTCGGCAGCACATAACTATGGAAAAAAAGAAAGACATTGTCATGAGTGGGATCCGGCCCACCGGATTTCTGCACCTGGGGAACTATTTTGGCGCGCTGCGCAACTATGTACGGATGCAGGATGCCTACACCTGCTATTTTATGGTGGCCGATCTGCATGCCCTCACCACCCTCAATGAGACCAAGGAGCTGAAACAGCATGTGCGGAGGGTATTGGCCGAGAATATCGCCAGCGGACTGGACCCGGATCGGGTGGCGCTCTATTGCCAAAGCCATGTACCCGAGACGGCCGAACTATACCTTTTCCTCAATATGCTGGCTTACAAGGGTGAATTGGAAAAGACCCCCACTTTTAAGGATAAGGTGCGTTTGCAGCCCAACAACGTCAATGCGGGCCTGTTGACCTATCCCGTCTTGATGGCAGCGG
The DNA here is from genome assembly GCA_035546735.1 of Puia sp. Lineage (GTDB taxonomy): Bacteria > Bacteroidota > Bacteroidia > Chitinophagales > Chitinophagaceae > Puia. Next base: position 9,848 of record DASZWE010000704.1, on the reverse strand, counting down.
ATATTCTCCTGCACCGGGCCACCCTGGTACCAGTGGGCAAGGACCAGGAACAGCACCTGGAGATAGCCCGGGATTTTGCCAATCGATTCAACAAACGCTATGATCGTGAAGTATTCCCGGAGCCCTTCGCTTTCAATTTTGGGGAACAGCTTGTGAAAGTGCCCAGCCTGGACGGAGCAGGGAAGATGAGCAAGAGCGAAAACCAGATGGCTACCATCTACCTGGCGGACGACGACGAGACCATCCGTAAAAAGATCAAAAAAGCAAAGACGGAGAGCGTTGCCGACCCGTCAGCTCCCATGCCTGCCTCCATAGAGAACCTGTTCCAACTTTTGCAGCTGGTATGCACATCCGATGTGGTGGATAAATTCCAAAAGGATTACCAGGCAGGCACTATCCGTTACGGTGATATGAAAAGCGAGCTGGCGGAAGGAATGATATCTTTTATCTCACCCATTCGGGAGAAGGCCGGGCAGATCCAGAACGACGAATCGTACCTTAAAAAAGTAATGGAACAGGGGGCCGCCAAGGCAAGAGCCAGCGCTGCCGTCACCATCGAGCTGGCTAAGGAGGCGATAGGACTGGCCTATTACCAGACGAGCGCACCGGACCCATTGACGAGCGCACCGGGCCCGGAAAAAAATAATTGAATTCAAAAAAGAATTAATACCTTAAAAATTCTTTCGGGACTTATAGGAAGGGCTGAGCGCGCCGATGAAATATAACCCGGATGGAGAGAATATAACACCATGGCAAAAACTAAGAAACCTAAACATATTGCTGTAGCTGGAAACATCGGTGCGGGCAAGACCACGTTGACGGAAATGTTGAGCAAACACTATCGTTGGATACCTCAATTCGAAGATGTGGATCACAATCCCTATCTGAATGATTTTTATGAGGATATGCCCCGTTGGAGCTTCAATCTCCAGATCTTCTTCCTGAACAGCCGGTTGAACCAGCTGCTGGAGATACACACGGGGACAGAGACTGTCATACAAGACAGGACCATCTATGAGGATGCGCACATATTTGCGCCCAATCTGCATGAGATGGGACTCATGAGCAAGCGGGACTACAATAACTACTTCCAGTTTTTTCAGACCTTAAAAAGAATGGTGCAACCCCCCGACCTGCTGATCTACCTGCAGGCTTCCGTGCCTACGCTCGTGGCACAAATACAAAAAAGGGGACGGGAATACGAAGAGAATATTCGCCTGGACTATCTCAAACGGTTGAACGATTTTTATAACAAGTGGATCGAAGGTTATAAAGAAGGGCCGTTGCTGATCGTGGACATCGACAAGAATAAGTTTCCGGAGAATGAAGAGCACCTGGGTGAGATCATCACACGCATTGACTCGCAACTTTATGGACTTTTCTAAAGAACAGTTAGTTTTGGCTTGATGAGTGGAGGATATGGGCTAAAGAAGCAGTTAGTTCCGGCGAGATAAAAATAAAAAACCCCACCAGGCTGTGATGGAGTTAGTTTTGGCAAACAATCGCAGAGTCAAAAAGAACCAACGGTTCTTTGTCCGCGAGGACAGTCATTAAAACTTTCCGGCCGGCGGGTTATTTTGTTGGAAAGCCCGTTGGCCGGACATCTAATTGGTGTGCCAAGGTCTGTTTTTTTTTTGAATTAAGAAATTTTTTTTAACGATTTTTTAAAAAAATTTTCGGGTACTACCGCCGGTGGGAAGAAAGGGCTTCACTCCCGCTATGTTAATTTTCCCGGGATAGGAGCCGCTGCCAGGACCTCCGGGGTCACGCCCGCCTCGTACTTTTTAAAGTTATTTAAAAACCAGCCCGCCAGGCTATTAGCCATCTCATCATAGGCCTTCTGGTCGGGCCAGGCATTCCGGGGATTGAGGAGTCCGGCAGGGACGCCGGGACAGGTTTTAGGCATGCTGACCCCAAATACGCTGTGGGTCTCGTACTCCACGTTATCGAGCTGGCCTTCGAGGGCGGCCGTGATCATGGCCCTTGTATACGCCAGCTTTATCCGGCTGCCTTTGAGGTAGGGTCCGCCGGTCCACCCCGTATTGATCATCCAGACCTTGACCCCCTGCTCTTTCATCTTCTTACCCAGGAGGACGGCGTAGTCGCCGGGGTGCAGGGGCAGGAAAGGGGCTCCAAAGCAAGCGCTGAAAGTGGGTTTGGGTTCAGTTATACCCGCTTCCGTACCGGCGACCTTCGCGGTATAGCCGGAAATGAACTGATACATGGCTTGTCCAGGGGTAAGCCTTGACACAGGCGGCAGCACGCCATACGCGTCACAGGTGAGGAAGAAAATATTTTTTGGCATATCGCCCATCGATGGTTCCAGGGAATTGACAATATAGGACAGCGGATAGGACACCCGGGTATTCTCCGTAATAGATCCGTCCTCGAAGTTGATCTGGTCCGTGCCGGGATGGAATTTGACGTTCTCCACCAGGGCGCCGGGACGTATGGCATTATAGATATCAGGCTCTCTTTCCTGTTTCAGATTGATACATTTGGCATAGCAGCCTCCTTCAAAATTGAATACATTGTCATCTGTCCAGCCATGCTCGTCATCTCCGATGAGCTTGCGCCCGGGGTCTGCGCTGAGCGTGGTCTTGCCCGTGCCGCTGAGCCCAAAGAAAATAGCTGTATCGCCATTCTTCCCTCTATTGGCCGAACAATGCATGCTGAGTATGTTCTTTTCCTTTGGCAGCAGGTAGTTCAGGATGGTAAAAATGGCTTTTTTCGTCTCCCCGGTATAGCCTGTGCCGGCCAGCAGGATCATCCTGTGCCGGAAAGAGATGACGACGGCATTGGGGCTGCGTGTGTCGCAGACGGTGGGATCCAGGCGCAGATTGGGGGCCGAGAGTATCTGCCAGTCCGGCTGGAAGGTCTCCAGCTCCTCATCCGTGGGACGAAGGAACATATTATGGGCAAATAAGTTGATGGCAGGGGTTTCTGTGATGACACGTACGTTCAGCCGGTGGCGCGGGTCGGCGCAGACATAACAGTCGCGTACCCACATTTCGGGTTGCTTGTTCAGATGGGTAGTGATACAAGCACAAATGATATCGAAGTATTTCTCCAGCATGGGCTGATTGAAGTCATTCCAATGGATGGTGCCCGCTGTGACCTCGTCCTTTATAATAAAGCGGTCTTTTGGGCTGCGGCCTGTGAACTCGCCGGTACGGATCACCAGAGCGCCTGTGTCGCTAAGCACTCCTTCCTTCCTGCGGAGGCAATCCTGTACTAATTCTTCCGGAGATGATTGATAATGAATGTTTCCCGTGACCTTTAAACCAAGTTGGGCGAGCTTATCCTTAGGGATAGCAATAGTAGGCACTGTCATGGCAGCAATCGTTTGTTTTTAGCAAAGTTAAATTTTAATTTTTCTAACGCAAGGCTGTAAAATGATATTAAATTTGATAAAATCAAATACAAGCGTGTGTTTATTGGATTGTTTCTAACTAACGATCGTTAGTTTGGAGGGTTTTTGCTAAATAGCGCGGGGCATTGAATTGATTCGAAGATTTTTGGAACTGCCGCGTTAGGCCAATTCCCGCACAGGAACTGCCACGGGCAGTTCGTCCGAAGGACAGATATAAACTGTACGGGGGAATTGGACTTTATTTTACGTTAGGCCAATTCCCGCAAAAACCGGAACTTGGACGCCATGAAGTTTTTCCCGCAACGGCCGGAGCTATTTACTGCCAACAGGGCCCGATTTATAAAGGAAATGCTACCCGGCTCGATAGCCATCTTTGTAAGCAATGATGAAATGCCATCCAACGGCGATGCTCATTTCCCTTTTCGTCAGAACAGTAATCTTTTTTGGCTGTCGGGTATTACACAAGAAGACAGCATGGTAATCCTTTTCCCCGACCATCCGGATACCCGTTACCGCGAGGTGCTGGTCCTGGTGCGTCCCAATGAAATGAAGGAAAAATGGGATGGCCGGCGGCTCCGGGCCGATGAGGGACGGGCTATCTCCGGACTACAAACAATCGTCTGGCTGGACACGCTGGATTCATTGCTGCAAGGATGGATACACCTGGCAGAAAATATCTATCTCAGCAGTAATGAGAACGACCGGCGGTCAGGACCCGGCCAAACGAGGGAATACAGATACATACAAGAAATGAAACAGCGCTATCCCCTCCACCGCTATTTACGGGTGGCGCCCATTATGAAGAAGCTCCGGGCCCTGAAATCACCCATGGAGATCGAGCTGATGCAGGGGGCCGTGGATATTACACATAACACCTTCAACCGGCTGCTGGGATTCATCCGGCCAGGTGTGATGGAATATGAGATCGAGGCGGAGATCTATCACTCCTTTATTTCACAAAGAAGTTCAGGTCCGGCCTATAGCAGCATCGTCGCCAGCGGGGACAGGGCCCGTACCCTCCATTATATCGCCAATGACCAGGAGTGTAAAGATGGAGAGCTGGTGCTGATGGATTTCGGGGCGGAATATGGAGGATACTGCGCTGATCTCACACGGACCGTACCGGTGAATGGCAGGTTCACCGCACGACAGAAAGAAGTGTACAATGCCTGTCTTCATCTGCATCAATTTGCTAAGAGCTTGTTAAAACCTGGGTTGACATTCGCCGATTACCAGAAAAAGATAGGTGAGCAGGCTAACAAATCCTTTGAAAACATCGGACTTTTGACGAAAGAGGACATCCGCAACCAAAGCCCCGAGAGTCCCGCCTATGCAAAGTACATGTATCACGGTATTTCACATCACTTAGGCATCGATGTGCACGACCTGGGAGCCCGAACAGGACCGATGGAAGAGGGGATGGTGCTGACCATCGAGCCGGGGATCTATATAGAAGAAGAGCAAATGGGGGTACGTATAGAAAATGATGTATGGATCACGCGGGATGGATATAAGGACCTGATGGCGAGGGTACCGATCACCGTGGAGGAGATCGAGGCGGCCATGCGGAGGTAGGGACCGGAGCTTGGGCGCCGGCCCGTATGGAGTTCGTGAGTCAAAAGTTAAATGAGCAGCAAAGGTGTGGATGTAAGGAAATAATATATTAATTTTCAGCCGGATCTGGAACCGCTGGAAGCGGTTCGTCCAGAGCCGGAGGTTCCGACCGAGTACGAGCATGTCGAAGCAGCTCGGACGAAGGCCTACAGACATTAGCCGGATAAAACGAATTGGATGAAGAACATACCGAACCTGTTTACATTGCTGAATTTGTTTTTTGGGTGTATTGCCGTGATCTTTACCCTGCAGACTGGACTGTCCGTGCTGTCTACCGCGGAAGGAACGCAATATGTCGATATGCCGGAAAAAATGGGGATCGCGTCCCTGTTCATCGGGGCGGCGGCGCTGGTGGACTTCCTGGATGGACTGGTAGCACGGATGTTCAAAGCTACATCCCCCATGGGCAAACAACTGGATTCGCTGGCAGACGTGGTGAGCTTTGGCGTAGCGCCCGGTATGATCCTGTACCAATTCCTCCGGATAAGCTTTGCGCGGCAGGCGGACGGTTTTGATATCTCTCCGCTCTGGTTCCTTCCGGCCCTGCTGTTCCCTTGTGCGTCGGCTTTCCGACTGGCGAAATTCAACTTGGATGAGAGCCAGCAATATGGTTTTAAGGGGGTGCCCACACCTGCGGCAGGACTGGTGGTTGCCAGCATCCCGCTGATATACTGGTACACGGGGAGCGAGACGGTGACGGCTCTTTTGTTGAACAAATGGGTGCTGTATGGCGTGACCGTCGTTTTGGCCTGGCTGATGGTGAGCAATCTCCCGCTGATGGCCCTGAAGTTCACGGATTATAAGATAAAGACCAATCTTCCCAAGCTGATCCTGTTGGCGTTAGCCATTGTTTCCGCGGTGTTTTTGAAATGGTTGGCGGTGCCGGTGGTGTTCATTTTCTACATTATCGTATCTTTGGTGTCCGAAAAAAGATCGTTTAACAGGACCTAGCCGGGCGGTGCCATACCACGCCGGGCGCCAAAACCAAAAATTTCATATGACTTTCTCTGTACAGGTAAAGGTTATGCCCCTAAAAGAATTATTGGACCCACAAGGCAAGGCGGTAATGAGCGGATTGCAAAGCCTTGGGATCAGGAGTGTCAGTGATGTGCGCATCGGCAAAAGCATTGCCTTACAGGTGGAAGCCGGATCGGCCGACGAGGCCCGTCAGATAGCGGAAGAGGCAGGTAAGAAGCTGTTGGCGAATCCTGTTATGGAATACTTCGAGATAGCTGTAAACTAGTAACGGTATTGCTCTATATAGTTCCTTCTCCCATCGGTAACCTGCAGGATATTACACTAAGGGCACTGGAAGTTTTAAAATCAGTGGACCTTATCCTGGCGGAAGATACCCGGAATTCTTCCCGGCTGTTGAATCATTATCAGATCATCAGGCCCCTGTCCCCCTATCACCAACACAACGAGCACAAGATACTGCGTCACCTGGTGGACCAGCTATTGCAGGGTAAGTCCATGGCGCTGCTGACAGACGCGGGCACGCCGGGCGTATCAGATCCTGCATTCCTGCTGGTACGGGAATGTATCAAGACGGGCGTAAAAGTAGAATGTCTCCCAGGCGCCACGGCATTCGTGCCGGCCCTGGTGAATAGCGGACTGCCCATGCAGCGATTCTCTTTCGAAGGGTTCCTGCCTTTGAAAAAAGGACGGCAGACCTTGCTGAAGCAGCTGGCGACGGAACCACGCACGATGGTATTTTATGAAAGTCCTATGAGATTGGTGAAGACAATGGAAGATTTTATGCTTTATTTTGGGGAGGAAAGAGCTTGCTGCGTCAGCCGGGAATTGACCAAACTATATGAAGAGAATCAGCGGGGAAGTTTGAGGGAAGTATGCGAACATTTCCGGCTGAAAGGCGTAAAAGGAGAGATCGTCATCGTGGTGGAGGGAGCAGGCGACGTCCGGAAGAAAGGGACCGTGGTGGAGGAGTTGGGAGATGAGAGGGAGGACGAAGGGGAAGAATGAAATGACATGGACGGGAAAGGGATGAGGAAGCGAGAGGGCAAGAGTGAAATGACATGGAAGCGAGAGGGCGAGAGATGATGTTGCGGAAGAAGGAGTAAACAACCTTAAATATCTATTGTATATGAACTACGAAGTAACCACGAACGCCATTAAAAAATCAATTAAGCCCGTGAGTAAAAAGCTGATGGTCTTTATCGCCAGTTTCTTTTTGATGGCCACTGCCGCTCATGCCCAGTTCGGCAGCGTACCCGGTGTTGTAACGGATTCCTTTAAGATCAAATATCCCAACGCCAAGTCGGTGACCTGGAGAGACAATATAGGTTCGTTCCAGGCTACTTTCAAGCTGGACAGCCTGACCTATACTGCCAAGTACAGCAAAAAGGGAGAATGGCAGAGCACGGAAAAAAAGATCAAGGCGGCCGCGATACCCGCGGCTGTAAAGGACGGCCTTTCCAAGAGCAAATATGCCGACTGGAGAGTCGGTACGGTGACGGAGCGCTATCTGCCCGACAATAAGACCATCTATATCATCTTCGTCAGCAAGAGCGATATCAATCGGAAGAACCTTACGTTCGCCAGCGATGGACAATTGCTGAAGGACAACATGACGCTATAAAGGCCCATCATTAGTCCAACAAAACCATTCACACATGAGCATGAGAATATCCTTTCTGGCATGGGTTGCATTATCCCTGCCTTACTTCGGCTTGTCGCAGTCCGACAGGTGGCAACAGCACGTGAAATATTCCATGGATGTCCATATGGACGTGACCACCAACAGGATGACGGGAAAGCAAACGCTGGCTTATACCAATAATTCGCCGGACACGCTCAGAAAGGTATTCTACCACCTGTACTGGAATGCTTTTCAGCCGGGCAGCATGATGGATGTGCACAGCCGTGAGTTGGGTAAAATAACGTATAGGCTTGGGGGCGGCAGGTATGCACAGGATTGGGACCCCCGCGTAAAAGACCGCATCCAGCACCTTACCCCGGACGAGATCGGCTATCAGAAGGTGATCTCGCTGACCATGAATGGCGTCGCACAGCCTTTCCAGACGGAAGAGACCATCCTGCAGGTAAATCTCACCAGGCCCATTCTGCCTCACTCCACCGTCACGTTCGATATGCAGTTCGAGGCGCAGGTGCCTCTGCAGATACGGCGCAGCGGAAGAGACAATCCCACGACAGGAGTTCGTTATTCCATGAGCCAGTGGTATCCTAAAATGTGTGAATACGACTACGCAGGATGGCATCCTACTCCCTATGTGGCGCGGGAGTTCTATGGCGTCTGGGGCGATTATGACGTAAAGATCACCATCGACAAGACCTATATCTTAGGTGGCACGGGCTATCTCGAGAACGCGGCCCAGATAGGCTATGGATATGAAAGCCCCGGCGTGAAAGTGGTGCGTCCCGCGGGAGACAAGCTGCAGTGGCATTTTACAGCCCCCAATGTGCATGACTTTATGTGGGCGGCCGATCCGGGATATCATCACCTGGTGAGACGCATACCGAACGGACCGGTGATCAACGTGCTCTACAAGAACAAGGACAATGATCCCCGGCAGGACACGCTGTGGACGGCACTGGCGGATGCGGCGGTGATCGTGCTGCCCTATATAGAAAAGACGTTCGGCCCCTATCCGTATAAACAATATTCGTTTATACATGGCGGAGATGGCGGCATGGAATATCCCATGGCTACGCTGCTGGCGAGCTCCAGCCTTGGAGGCGCCTTTCACGAGTGGATGCACTCGTGGTACCAGGGTATGCTGGGCACCAATGAGTCCATGTACGCCTGGATGGATGAAGGCTTTACCACCTATGCGGAGGGAAGGGTTTCCGCCTATTATTATGAGCAGATGCTGGCCCGTCACCCGGACAATGCGGGTTTGCGGGATATCGTGAACCAGCGGCGGACACAGTTGCCGCCGATCCAGCCCAAAGCATATGAAGATTACTTCAACCTGGTCAGGGAGGGTATGACGGAACCGCTGACGACCCACGCGGACCATTTCCACACCAATGCAACCTACCAGACGGCCTCCTATTCCCAGGGCTGCATTTTCCTGGAGCAGCTGGGCTATATCGTCGGCGATTCGGTGCGGGATAAGATCCTGCTGGAATATTATCGTGAATGGCGGTTCAAGCACCCGAATGCCAATGATTTTATGCGGGTGGCCGAGAAGGTCAGCGGGATGCAGCTGGACTGGTATCAGGAATATTGGATCAATACGACCAAAACCATCGATTATGCCATCGACAGTCTGTGGGAAGAGAATGGGAAATCCAACATCCGTCTGCGGATGGCCGGTGATATGCCCATGCCCCTCGATGTGCTGCTCACCTTTAAGGATGGATCCAAACTAATGGCATATATCCCTCAATATCTTATGTTTGGCGCCAAGCCGGTGGAGGATCATGCCATCCCCCGCACGCAATATGAGCCATGGAAATGGACGAATCCTACCTATACCTTCTCCTTCGACAGGCGCCTGCTGGATGTCAGGATGGTGGAGATAGATCCGACACAGCGGATGGCGGATACGGACAGGCGCAATAATAAGCTGGAGCTTAAGTGGTAAGAAATTTTTATACAATGAAGAAACTTTTTGTTGGGCTGACCCTGCTGCTGCCCACCATCGGCAAGGACCTTCCGGACGACCTGCCTATCAACAAGATCCAGGTCATCGGCAGTCACAACAGCTATAAGAAGGCCATCGATCCCGCCTTGTTCAGGATGTTCCAGCAGCGGGACTCCGCGGGCGCCAGCTCGCTGGATTATGAACATATACCGCTGACCGAGCAATTGGATATGGGATTGCTGAACCTGGAGCTCGACTGTTATGTGGATGAGAAGGGCGGCCGCTATGCG
>DASZWE010000703.1:0-3717 GCA_035546735.1 Puia sp. | reverse complement strand
CTCCTTCCAGGAATTGAAAAAACGCTCTTCTGATATCCTCCATCCGGCGGATGCTGAAGGGGACCACACAAACCTTTTCCCATTGGGGAAGGCCGAAGTGCCATCATACCGGCCATCGATCTCCAACAGATATTTGTCATTGAAGATATAGTTCAGCCGGTAGAGCAGCCCGTCCAGCGCCCACTCATATTCACGTCCATTTATCGTAGGCTTGGGGTCGGAATTCAGTCCAATAAAGGGAGTGCCGGGATCGATCAGATTTTTTGCCTGTGTATTGATGATCTTATAATGCCTGTACTCCTGGTTGTAGCCCACAGTGGCCTTGAAATAGTGCAGCTTCGCAAATGTATTCTCATAGTTCGCATACAGGTTCAGCGCCGTGTAATTGTTGTTATTGCTGATCTCTGTCGTCGCATCGGGATAGGTCCAGGGATAATAGTCCAGCAATACATGATCCACTCCGTACTCCGGGAATTGCTTTTGCACCTGCTGCTCAAATCCCGAATAGTTGTTATAGGTATAATCCGCATTGATCCTGACGTGTTTTACAGGCGTAAGCACCGCGCCGCCGGTGAACCACAGGTCATTGGCCGTGAGGATATCCCGACCGTTCTGTGCCAGCACTGCCACAGGATTGGTCCAGCTGCCCTGCCCGGAATAGTCACTGCCGCCCGGATTGTACACTGGCATATTTGGCCTGCCATCCCCCTGTATATAACTGTTGGAATTGCTGTTGGTGGGCGCATTCGATCTATCGTTCCGAATATGGTTCAGATTGGCCCGCAGGCTGAAGCTAAGCCAGGGAGTCGCTTCGGTGGTCAGCTTTATACCGGGATTGATACGCTGGTAATCCTCATGCCCGAGCTTCAACATGCCCTTCTGATCAAAATAGCCCAACGTGCCTATATAGGATGTCTTATCCGAGCCGCCGGCAACAGAGAGATTATGCTGCTGCTGTGGAGCCCAGCCGGGATAAAGCACTTTCACCCAATCGGTATTGCCCACATAGCGGTACTTGGAAGGGTTTCCCGGATCAGGGTATCCGGAAGGATTGTCTTTCGGGTCGGCAAAGTATTTGGTCGCCATGATAGAGTCCTCTTCCGTAAATGGGAAGGAGGCGGTGGACCCGCCACTCATCTGGCCATTCCTGTCCGCCTCGCGGTGCATATTGATATAGTCCACCGAATTGAGATGCTTTGGCAGCCGGGTGGGACGCGTAATGGTATAGGCCCCGGAATAGTTGAGACGCGTAGGGCTGTTCTTTTTGCCATTACGGGTAGTGATCAGTATCACTCCATATGCGCCACGGCTGCCATAAATTGCTGCGGAGGCCGCATCTTTCAATACAGTGACACTTTCGATATCGCCGGGATTGATAAGGTTGGGGTCCATCTGCACGCCATCCACCATTACCAGGGGACTGCCCGCATTGGCGCTGTTGCTCGTACCGGGAGAATTGAGCGATGTGACGCCCCGTATATTAAAGGAAGCCGAAGCGCCAGGCCGGCCGCTGGTCAGGTCGACATTCAGGTTTGGTACCAACCCTTGTAGCCCCTGGGCCACATTGACCAGCGGACGGCTCTCCAGCTCCTTGGAGCTCACGGTCGATACGGCACCGGTGAGGTTCTCCCGCTTTTGCGAACCATAACCCACAATGACGATGGAGCTGAGGTCGGCTATCGCCTCTTTCAATACCACCCGGAGATGGTTCTGACCATCAACTCTCAGGGTCTGCGCTTCATATCCCACAATGGAAAATTCCAGCGCCAGGTCCTTGGTATCGGTGACGACGATCTTGAAATTGCCATGCTCGTCGGTAATGCCGCCTTTCCTGGTCCCTTTGATATACACGGTGACACCTGCCAGCGGCTCACCCTTTGCATTGACTACAGTCCCCGTAATCTCTACCGGCGGCTGCGGCGGTGAAAGAGACGTCTTTTCCTCTATTATCTTCTTCTTTACCACCACAGTCTTGTTGATGATGGTATAGGTGAGGGGCTGATCCTTGAAACAGAGGTCCAGCGTCGCCTCCAGCCCGGCATTGTCCACCTTTATGGTCACCGGTCTGGCCTCCTTGAGATCCTTCAGATCGTAAAAGAAAAGATAGCCCGTCTGTCTGTGCATTTCCGTAAATACCTTTTTCAGGGGAGTGTTGGTCGCCGAGAGGGTGACCTGTTGTGCCCGTCCGCTGGCAGATACCTCCATACAGGCGGTAAGTAGTAGAATTGCAGTCAGCTTCATCGTCAACAGCATTTTAGGCCGTGGATAATTTCCACGGTGGATACTAGCATGTAAATGCATAACTTTGTTGTGTTTGGGTTAAACAATAAGCAGTCCGTAGAACGATTGTAAAAATGGGTTAGCCCAAGCTACTCGCCGGAGGTGGTCTCAAGCACTTCCGGTTTTCTTTTATCCGCTAGGGTGTCACCACCAACTTTTTTCCTTCTATTCTGAAATGAACATTACTTGCCTCCAGGATACGCAGGACCTCCGATAAGTTGCTCGACCGTGGCATCTGGCCCCCGAACTGTCTTTCCGTGACAGGCCCTTCATATTCCACATCTACATCGTACCATCTGGACAGTTGACGCATCAACACTTCAGTCCCAACGCCGTCGAACTGGAAATATCCATTCTTCCATGCAATAGCAGCCTCTACATCCGCATCGGGCACTACACGCGGTATTCCTCCCGCCTTGAGATACATACACTGCTCGCCGGGTCTTAGCATCTGCTGACCTTCCTTCGCCGTCATCCGGATGCTTCCTTCCAGCAGCGTGGCCGTGACGGCCATTTCGTCTCCATAAGCATTGACATTGAAATGAGTACCCAGCACATCTATCCCGCTCACCGGCCGCTGCCCGCCGGCTCCGCCCATTCCGACAGGAGATGAATAAATATGCACGGTGAAGGGGATCTTTTCTTTCGCTACTTCAAAATATGCTTCTCCCGACAGGTCGACCTCCCGCCTGCCCTTGTCAAAGGCGGTAGGGAATCTTAGCGCGGAAGATGCATTAAGCCATACTTTGGTGCCGTCGGGCAGTACCACCTGGTATTGACCACCCCTGGGAGTGGCGATCGTATTGTATTGAAGAGATGCGACCGGACCACCGGCGGACAAGACCCTGTAGGCCAGCTGCCCACTGTCCAGCTTGATCAGCCGGGTATTACCCTGTTGTCCAAGTTCGCCGTTATGTGAGCTGTCCAGCACAATCGTAGAGCCGTCGGCAAGGGTAAGTATCGCCTTGTTGCCGCCGGGGCGAGCATCTGCAATCACCCGGGTGGGAGATGAAGCTGTTTTTCGGGAAGGATTGAGAGAGATGAAGTAAGCGGCGGCTCCCGCTAAAAGCAGGAACACAGCAGCGGCGGCTATCCGGCGAAACCATAGCCTTCTTGTACCGGAAACGCCGAATGCCGGGTCGCTGATGATATTGCTGAATACCCGCTCCCTGTCGACGTGAGGAGCTGCATCGGAACCGGTGAGGTCCTGCCAGATAGCTTGTAATGAACTTCCCAGGTCCTGGTCGTTCTTTGCATCGTCTATTGCCTGGAGTAATTCCGCTAATTCCTTCCTGGTGCAGCTGTCCGCAGCATATCGTTGCAGCAAATAATACAATCGTGTCGGGGAAGTCGGCATAGCATGAAGACGATGGATCAGCAGCAACGTACTGCCTCCTTAGTGTATTTTTTTAAGAAATGAAGGTCTCTATACCTGGC
>DASZWE010000702.1:0-7177 GCA_035546735.1 Puia sp. | reverse complement strand
CGGAAGGAAGATAGATATAAGGCGGGGTAAACGCCTGCCAGGAGTCCGGTGAAAAATGTAACCACTACACCGGCCGCCCAAAAATAGCTATTACTCCAGGGAATATGCATTTGCTTCCCCGACACCTCATTGAAGAAAGGCAGTACGAGGATCACCAATACCATGGAAAAAACAAATGACAGTATGGCTACGAGTATGGACTCGCTGAAGAACTGGTTGATCAATTGACTGCGCAGGGAACCGATGGCTTTGCGTATACCTACTTCTTTTGCACGCCGCTCGCTTCGGGCCGTGCTGAGGTTCATAAAATTTATACATGCCAGCAGCAGGACGAAGCCGCCGATGATGGCAAACATCCACACATAGCGGATGGCGCCGCCCGTGTTGACGCCATTCCTGAATTCGGAATAAAGATGCCAGCGCCTCATGGGATGCAGGACCATGGCGGGTTTCTCGGTTTTGGCGGTGCCGGCGCCGACCTTACTCAGCTTGATATCCCTGATCCTGGCGGAGGCGGTGCCCATGTCGGCTTGATCGGTCAGCTCGACAAAGACCTGGAAGGACTCATTATACCAGTTGTTCTCGTTGCCATCGACCCAGCTGTGGAGGTCACGGAAAGGAGCAATGAATTTTGTTTCTTTAAAGGAACAGCTTTCGGGGAAGTCTTCGTATACGCCCACGACCTTTTCCCGGATATCGCCACCGATGCTGATGGCTTTACCGATGGGGTTGTCATTTCCATAGAGAGCTTTGGCGATGCTCCGGGAAATGAGAATGGATTCAGGCGCATTGAACGACCGGCGTGTTCCCGCCAGCATTTTCAGACTGAGCATGCCGGGAGCGTCATACTCCATATAATTGCCCTGAGTATTGATCTTCTTATCACCCGATACGAGCAGGCTGTTCATTGTCCATGTCGACAATACGACCCTTTTAAAATCGCTGCTGTAGTTCTTGCGCAATTCTGCGGCGAGGGGCATTACGTTGCCCTTGTCGGTCCTGACTACTCCGTTGATCGTTTCAGTCTGCATGACCTGGGCGATGCGGCTGTAGTTATCGAAATTTTTGTCGAAGGAGAATTCATCCCAGATCCAGAGGCCGATGAGCATGGTCACGGCCAGTCCTACGGAGAGGCCTGCTATGTTAATAAGGGAATAAGCCCGGTGATTGGTGAGGTTGCGCCAGGCGGTCTTAAAATAGTTGCGGAGCATTGCCGTTGGTTTGGGAATGCAGCCGCGAATATAAGGCCGGAGTTGCAGGGTGCTGATAATCAAGAACTATGGCGGGTGAATGTTGCCGGAACTGTCCGGAAATGATATAGTGGAGTGTCTGATTTTGCCGGGCGTGGACCTTATCTCAGCTCAATTACCCTGTTGTCCTCGATGCAATAGATATTGCTTTCACAAGCTTCTTTGGTGATCCTTTCCGCCCGGGCAGGTTCTGGAAACCAGTATTGGCGGGTAGTGGCGCGGAGATTGGTACGTATGAGGCCTGCCCGGCCAAACTGATAATTTCCCGCATAGGCGAACAGCATGAGCGCCAGCAGGAGCGAACCGCCGATCCATTTCCGGGAAGGGGTTCGCAGTCGTGTCCAGACCAGCAGGCAAAGCATTCCTGTCAGCATCTGGGGATAGATCATATACCGGGAGGTGTTGAAGCGGGCGTAGGTATAACAGGCACGGAAGAGCGCTGTCAATACCATGGTGCTGACGATAAATAAAAGGATACAAAGAATGGGCCGGAATTCCTGTCGGAGCAGTCTACGCCAGGGAACCATACAGGCCAGCGAGATCAGCACGAGGCACCCGGTGATAAAGCTATAGTCGAAGCTGAAATGCGCACCCGACTGGCGGATAAAATACATGCATACGTTGTCGATGCGGTAGGGGGTCTTGTCGGGCAGATCGACGCTGTGGAAGGTAGCCAGGTACCAGGCTGTCAAGGCGCAGGTGGTCACGATGCTGACTATCCTCTTCCGCCGGGATTGAGAAAGGTTGAAGAGCACGAGGAACACGCCTCCGGGCAAGCCATTCCCGTTGGAAAAAATGGTGAAGAACTGGAAGAGCACGGCCAGGGGTATCCATTTATCGCTCCTGTCATAGAAATACAGTGTTAAAAGGAAATAGCATACGACCCCGTAATTGCCTACTCCGTTCATACACATGGCAGCGTTCTCGTAGGTATTGAGGTCGAAGACGACGAGGATCCAGATAAAGGCGGGTATCTGCCACGCGGCCGATGCATATTTTTTTATAAAGTGAACCCCGGCATACGCCACTCCCAGGAGCTGCAGGTCGCCCAGCAGGCCGAGGGTCCTGAAATTTATTTCACCCGTGAGATAGTAATAGCTTAGATAAATGAGCTTGGATGGAACGAGCCGGTGTTCCTGGACCTGGCCAAAGATCATGCTCAGCCGTTGCCAGAAGCCGGCTTTTGAGAATTTCATCACATAATCCAGGGGAATGACATAGTCATCCATCACGGGGATATTTGTCAGATTTTTGGATACTTCACGATAGTACAGGATGATGGGTATGAACATCCAGCCATGGGTAAGCAGGTCATAGGCACGGCGGAACAGGCGCAAAGGGTCCATGGTACCCGTTTTGCGGATAGCAATAGAAGAATTATTCATAGTTGGGGAAACAATGTTCACCTGCACCTACGCGTGAGAGAGAAGGGGCGTTGGGTGGGTTGGAGTTTTTTTATCCCACATAGGAGTATTGTTGTAGCACGCGCTCTATTTCTTCGAGGCGGAAGGGCTTGGAGACAAAACCGTTCATGCCGGCGTCCAGGCATCGTTGTCTGTCTTCCGTCATGGCGTCGGCGGTGAGGGCGATGATGGGTGTGCCGGACTGAGGTCCTTCGAGACGGCGTATGGCGCGGGTAGCGGTATATCCATCCATCTCGGGCATATTGATGTCCATGAAAATGATGTCGGGGTCATGCTGTTGCAGGAGCTGAAGGACTTCGGTCCCGGTGGCGGCTTTGATGACCTTGAAGCCCATTTTGTGTAATACTTCGGAGATGAGCAGCATGTTGATGGGCTCGTCCTCTGCTACCATGATGGTCCTGTTGCCGCCCATCTGATGGATCACGGGGATGGGATCGGCCACGGTGGTCGTGGGGGCGTTGTCCTCGAAAATAGAGGCGAGTATCTGGTTGAGCTCGTTGAATCGTACCGGCTTGGAAAGGAACAGGTCGATGCCGATGCTTTCGGCTTCATCCCGGTGCAAATTTCTTTCGAGTGAAGAAAGCATCAATATAAAGGGCTGGGCATGGTCCTTTAGTACGGTCTTTATCTCTTTTACGAGGGTAATGCCGTCCATGGAAGGCATCTGGTAGTCGGTGATGATAAGGTCGAAGCACTTATGATCGGTGCGGGCTTTTTTAAGGATGACAAGCGCATCTTCCCCGCTGGTGCTGACGCGGCATTCTACATTCATAAAACCAAAGAGCTCCTGCAAGAGCTTGCAGTTGGTGAGATTATCGTCGACCACGAGGACGCGGCGGAGGGCGGGCCGTTGCGGATGGGGCTTTACGGGCTCCTCCTGTATGATCTCAGGGGCCAGCAGCAGGGTAAAGGTGCTGCCAACGCCGGGCTGGCTTTCTACGGTGAGGGCGCCGCCCATCATCCCGGCCAGGTTTTTTGCAATGGTAAGTCCGAGGCCGGTGCCGCCGTATTTGCGGGTTGTGGAGGCGTCGCCCTGGGTAAAGCTCTCGAAGATCTTGTCTATTTTTTCCCGGGGGATGCCGATGCCGGTGTCTTTTACGAGGATGGAGAGCTGTTGACATTTACCGGGAACTGCCTGAAGCCGGTCGCCCGAAGGATGTACATGATGTGGTGCTTCTCCCTTTTGGACCGTGACGACTATCTCTCCCTTGTCGGTGAATTTAATCGCGTTGCCTATCAGGTTGACGAGTATCTGCTGGATACGAACGGGGTCGCCCAGGACCAGGTCGGGGAGGCGGGGATCAATTTCGCAAATGATCTCCAGGTTCTTTTCAAATGCTTTTATGGCCAGCATGCCGACGGTGTCTTCCACGAGCCGTGCGAGGCCAAAGACGGTGTTGTCGATGAAGAGCTTGCCGGCCTCGATCTTCGAATAGTCGAGGATGTCGTTGATGAGGTTGAGGAGGTTATGCCCGCTCTTGTTTACATTCTGTATATATTCCCGTTGTACTTTTTGGAGCTCGGTGGTGAGGACGAGGTCTGTAAATCCAAGGATGGCATTCATGGGTGTCCGCAGCTCGTGGCTCATATTGGCCATGAACTGGCTCTTGGCCTGGTTGGCTTGTTCGGCTTCCTTGCGGGCGTTGCGTTCCAGCTCGATGGACTGGGCGAGCTGGGTGGTCCGCTCCAACACCTGGTGTTCCAGTTCCCTCTTCTGCTGCCGGATGCGTTGCAGCCGCATAAGGTGGAGGCCCAGCGCGCCGCCAATAATGACGAACGCAACGGTGAGCTTGAACCACCATGTCGCCCAGAATGGCGGTGTAACGGTGAGGCGGATGCCGGTGATATTGGAAGACCACTGTCCGTCCTCTTTCATGGACTTTACCTGGAAGGTATAATTGCCGGGATCGAGGTTGGTGTAGGTGACGCCTCGCTGGTGGGGATCGTCGATGTAGATCCAGTCCTTGTCAAATCCCACCAGTCTGTAAGCATATCGCCTTTTGGAAGGGGTTACATAATTGAGGGAGGCGAATTCGAACGAGATAACGGAGCTGCTGTAGGGGAGCGTAAGGTCCTTTGTCTCTGTGATGTCCTTTTTCAGCGGCGTATTGACCTGTCCTTCCTCCGATACGGGAACGTCTTCATTGAAGATCTGAAATCCGGTGATGACCAGCGGCGCTTCGCCGGCGCCTGGCCGTACGCTGTCGGGCTGGAAGACGTTAAATCCATTGACGCCTCCGAAGTACATGGTCCCGGTGTGGTCCATGAGACAGGCATGCGCTTTGAACTCGCTGGATTGCAGGCCATCGTCCTCGGTGAATCTTGTAAAATGACGGCGTTGGGTATCCAGCATGCAGAGGCCATTGGTGGTGCTGATCCATAGCTGTCCCTTTCTGTCTTCCCGGATGCCAAAGACTACGTCACCGGACAATCCGTCTTTTGTAAAATAATTGGTGAAGACGCCCGTAGCCTTGTCGAGGTAGTCGAGCCCTACGGTGGTACAGACCCAAATACCACCCCGGCTGTCCTCGTATACATAGTTCACGGAGTTGTTGCTGAGACTATTCCTGTAAGGGTTGTGCCGGAAGTGTGTGAATGTTCCGGTGTGTTTGTCGAATCTGTCAAGTCCTCCATCGTAGGTGCCTATCCACAGATCTCCCTCTTTGTCTACGCATAGTGTCTGCACTCTGTCACCGCCGGGGCTGTTGGGATTGTTGAACTGATGTTTGTAATGTACGAAGCCATCGATGCGGGGATCATATCTGTCGAGTCCACCGCCATACAGGCCGATCCAGATGTCGTTGTCCCTGTCTGCTGTAATGGCATAGATATTATCTCCGGCCAGGCTGGAAGCAACAGATGGGTCATTCTTATACCGGCGGCATCGGGTCATCTCCTTATTCATCACGGATAGGCCGTCGCCCCAGGTGCCTATCCAGAGCGAATGCCGAGGGTCTTCGTGCAGCGCCAGGATATAGTCCCCGCTGATGCTGTTGGGATTGCCCACCTGGTGGCGGAAGTGTGTGAAAGTTCCTGTGTGGCGATCGAATAGTTCAAGCCCTCCACCGTCGGTGCCTATCCACATGCGGTGGCGCGAGTCTTCTAAAAAGTCCAATACATCGTTGTTGCTGAGACTGCCGGGGTCGGAGGAATGACGATAGTGCAAAAAATCATTTTGTCCTTTTTTCCAGAGTCCGATGCCACCGCTGTAGGTGCCGACCCACATATTGCCTTGTCTGTCTTTATAGAGCGCCTGGATGGAGCTGTTGTGAAGGCTGTATTTGTCGATGTCGTCCTGTTTGTATATCTGAAATGAATCGATATTAGGGTCCAGTATGCTGACCCCTCCGTTGTCGGTGCCTATCCAGAGATTGCCGGCGTCATCGCCACCCAGAGATAGCACGACGTTATAGATCAGGCTATACGGGTCCTGGGAGACATTGGGGAAATGGCGGAACTTTCCCTTTTGGTCCAGCATGAGCTCGAGACCTTTTCCCATCGTGCCCAGCCAGAGACGATGACGGCTGTCCTCATAAATGCATTTGACAGCATTGTTGGCAAGGGAAGCGTTGTTCTTATCGTCGTGGGCGAACCGGATAAAGTTGTTTTTTGTTCTGTCCAGCAGATTGAGTCCTGCGTGGGCGGTGCCCAGCCAGATGTTTTGCCGGCTGTCTTCGAAGATGGTATACACGTCGTTGTCGCCAAGGCTGGCTGGATCTTTGTCATCGTTCAGGTACCAGGTGTTATAAGCTCCCGTTGCCGGGTCGAGCTTGTACACGCCATCGCCGTCCGTGGCAACCCATAATGCGCCGCTGTGGTCGAGAAGAAGACAGTTTATAAAGTCATTGGAAAGATGTCCTTCGATGTGCACGAATCTGTTCTTTTCCCTGTCCCAGCGGTTCAAGCCACCGCCCCAGGTGCCTATCCACAGATTGCCTTTTTTGTCTTCGATGATGCAGGTGATAAAATTGTTGCTGATGCTTTTCGTGTCTCCTTCCTGGTTGCGATAGACGGTGAATCCATACCCGTCATATCTGTTCAATCCATCTCTTGTGCCAAACCACATAAAGCCCCGGCTGTCCTGCAGGATGCAGGTGATATTGCTCTCCGTGAGACCCGCGCTTTTCCCCAGGTGCTGAAATTTCAGGTGCGAGGGTTGGGCAAGGGTATACAGGGGTAGGGCGTACAGGGTCAGAAAGATATAAAGGGCATATCTCATGGCGCAATCTTTCAACAGACGGTTTAGTCTAATTATTGCAGGATCAGGCTAATATCTGGAAGGATAAGGCAAGTACGGTACTAATACGTAAATGTAAACCACTATATTGTGGGGATGGGGCACAAAGGGGGGGGTATGCTCCCGGGGCGGGCGGGCTATCATGCCACGGGGAGCTGCATGAGGGTGACGCGGAGGTTCCTGTTCTGTGCGGGCAGTTCGGGCGAGTCGGGTGTGACGCGTGCAGCGACGATGTGGAAGCCGTAACCTTCGTAGAAAGCAATGAT
>DASZWE010000701.1:0-6097 GCA_035546735.1 Puia sp. | reverse complement strand
GTTCTACCTCGTTGAGATCCGGCAGGTTGTTGACGGCGAAGATCATATCGGCCAGCACGGAGTCCATGACCTGTTTGTGCGGCGTGCGGGGTTCATAAAGGATCGAAGTGGACGTATCCGTGAGGTCGGTGCTAATCCAGGGAACATCGCCGAACTGTTTGACCATCTGCCAGTAGAAAAAAGCGCGGAAGAAGCGAACTTCGGCGGCATATTTGTTGGCCGTTGAAAGGGGGACCTGTGCACGCAGATAGCGCTGCAAAAAATAATTGCAGCTCCGGATATTGCTCCAGTTCCATCCGCCGCCCGTGACAGGGACGACATATAGACTGGAAAGAAAGGGATCGGGATTGATGGGAACCTGGTTGTCGGAGTTTTTTTCGAGCTCCGTCTGCTGAACCGGCAGGTATTGGTAGAACTGGTTGCAGTATAACTCCAGGTCGCTGGCGTTCTTAAAAAACGTGGGTTCGCTGAGCGCGTCCTTGGGAAGGAGGTCGAGCTGTTTATTGCAGGATGGCAGCAGAGCGACGGCTGCGGATAGGCCTGCTGCATAAAATAGATAAGTGATATAGTTTCTCATACAAACGAGTTAATGCGTGATCGATTGGTTAGAAGCTTGCTTTCAGGCCGAAAGAGATCGCCCGGCTCAGCGGATACGTATGATAGGATACTGTTTCGGGATCATACGCCTTGAACAGCCTCGTGATCTCGAATAGGTTTTGCCCGGTCGCAAAGACTTTGAATTCCTTGAGCTTTATGCGGCTCGCCAATGTCGTGGGCAGGGTATAACCGAATGTGAGGTTCTTGAGCCTGCAGTAAGCGGCGCTTTGCAGGTATTTGGTCTGGTTTTGAAAATTGCTGCCGCCGCCGAAACGCAACAAGGGAAAATAGGCATTGGGGTTAGAGGGCGTCCAGTGATCCTTCATATAGACATATGGAATGCTCCACTCAGATTGAAAACCCCAAAATGCATTGTCCGAAGGCATAAAGTCTTCTTTGGCCACACCCTCGGCAAATAGCTCCATGTCAAATTGCTTATAGCTAAGGTTGAGGCGAACACCGTATTTGTATCGGGGAGTGCTATTGCCGATGATCTTCTGGTCGCCGGGATTGGAAACGGTGTTGTTGCCATAAGTGATCTTGCCGTCTTTGTCGAGGTCCTTGTATTTGATGTCCCCGGGCTGCTCCTGTCCGCCGTAAAGCGCGGTCTGATCGATGGAAGCCGCGTCGGCCGCCGACTTGAAGAATCCGTTCGTCACATAACCCCAGATCTCGTTCATTTTCATCCCGGGATAGTAATCGCTCAGGCTTTTGGTGGGATTAAGGTCGTATTTGGTGATCGTAGCGGAATAATCGGACAAGCCCAGCCATAGCGAGTACCCTAGCTTGCTGCCAATGACATCTTTCCAGCTCAGGCTGAATTCCCATCCCCGGGTTTGCAGGTTGGCCGAGTTCTGCAGCGGAGCCGGGGTGCCCAGTACTCCTGGTAGCGCTTTCGCGTTGACGAGCATGTTCTTTGTATCGCGGATGTAGACGTCGAAGCTGCCGGAGAGGTGGTTGTTGACCGCCGACCAGTCGAGCCCGAGGTCTTTGGAAATGACTGTTTCCCAGGTAAAATCGGGGCTAACCAGCCCGGGTGCTCCAACATAGATGCTTTGCTGGCTGCCGAAGATATAATTCGATTGACCGGTCGGCATCAAGGCGATATACGGGTAGGTTGTACCGTCTGATGGAGCATTGGGATTAAAACCCTGGTTGGGAAGTTTGCCGTAAGATGCCCGGATCTTCAAGTCATTGACGGCGTCTTTGAGCTTTTCAAAGAATTTCTCTTCCGAGATGCGCCAGCCGGCGGAGCCGGATGGAGACCAAACATATCGTCTTCCGTTGGGATAGGCGGAGGTGCCGTCGTAGCGGCCGTCGAGCTCGAAGAGATATTTGCGGTTGAAAATATAATTGAGGCGATACAACAGACCATTGGTTGCCCATTCGTATTCGCTGGCGCTCACCGAAGGTTTCGGGTCGGCATTGAGATTGATAGAAGGCGTATTGGGGTCGATAAGCAGTTGTGCCGTCGTAGATACCCATTTATAGTGCCGGTATTCTTCGTTATAGCCGATCGTGGCTTTTATGTAGTGTTTGCCGGCAAAGGTATTCTCGTAGCTGCCATAGATGTTTGCGGCGCTGTAGTTGTTGTTGACGCTGTTCTCGGTAGTCTGGTTGGGGATCGTCCAGGGGTAATAATCCAGGAAGATACCGTTCACGCCGAATTCCGGAAATTCCTTCTGCACATTTTGTTCGAATTGGGTACTGTTGTTGAGGGTGTAATCGGCGTTGATCCGTACATGCGGCGCCGGGGTAATAGTAGCGGCGCCGGTTAGCCAAAGATCGTTGCCCGTGGTGATGTCCCGGCCGGTCCCGGTAAGAAAGGCGGCGGCGTTTGTCCAATAGCCCTCACCGGAAAAATTCTTTCCACCTGGATTATACTCGGGCATGGTTGGCCGGGAGTCACCTTGTATCCAGCTGCCATTGCCGCCATTTGGCTGATTATTCATCGTGTGGTTGAGGGTCGTCTTAAGGTCGAGCGACAGCCAGGGAGTAGCTTGTGTAGTGACCCGCAGGCTGGGATTGATGCGCTGATAATCGTCCTTTGCTATTCGCAGCAGTCCTTTCTGGTCGAAATAACCCAGCGAACCGATGAAAGATGTTTTTGCAGATCCCCCCGACACCGAGACATTCTCTTGTTGCTGCGGCGCCCAGCCGGGATAAAGCACTTTTATCCAGTCTGTATTCCCTACATAGCGATAGCGCGTCGGATCATTTGGGTCGGG
Source organism: Puia sp. (assembly GCA_035546735.1). Lineage (GTDB taxonomy): Bacteria > Bacteroidota > Bacteroidia > Chitinophagales > Chitinophagaceae > Puia. Next base: position 3,272 of record DASZWE010000701.1, on the reverse strand, counting down.
ATAGCCGGAAGGGTTGTGCTGCGGGTCCTTAAAATAGTTGGCGGCCAGGGTTGAGTCCTGAATGGTAAAGGGAAAGCTGGAGGTCTGGCCGCCGCTTATCTGGCCGTTGTAATCGGCCTCACGGTGCAAAGCAATATAGTCTACTGAATTCAGGTATTTAGGCAAGCGGGTCGGATGCGTGGTTGTGTAGGACCCGGACAAGCTCACGGTGAGGGGAGCATCGGTCTTCGGATGTTTCGTGGTGATGAGCATTACTCCATAGGCACCGCGACTGCCATAAATGGCCGACGAGGCGGCGTCTTTCAGAATAGTGACATTTTCAACGTCGTTCGGGTTGATGAGGTTAGGATCCATTTGTACGCCGTCCACGAGGACCAGGGGGCCGTCGAGCGCGCTGGAATTCCCATTGCCGATAGAGGTTGTTCCCCGGATATTGAAGCTTGCTTTGGTACCCGGCTGGCCATCGTTGAGATTGACATTGAGACCGGGCACCATTCCTTGCAGGCCCTGGGCTAGGTTGACGAGTGGTCGTCTGTCGAAGCCCTGGGTATTTAGGGAGGTTACCGCCCCGGTCAGGTTCTCCTGGCGTTGGGTGCCGTAGCCTACAACGATCAACTGACTGAGATCGGTGGCTGCGGCCTTCAGCACTATGCCGAGATCGCCTGGTTTAGTTATGCGGACCTGTTGCTGTATGAAGCCGATCATCGAAAACTCGAGTACGGCATTTTTTTGTGCGGGTACGCTCAGGTGGAAATTTCCCTGTGCATCGGTGGTGGTGCCCGTATGGGTTCCTTTAAGGGTCACGGATACGCCTTCCAAAGGTTCGCCTTTTTCATTCACCACTTTACCATGGATCTCTGACGGAAGGGCGTCCGCCTGCTCAACCACCGTCGGGGCCCCGGGAGCCATGCTTTTCTTTTTTAAAACGATGGTGTTGTACAATATCTCATAGGTAATAGGCTGATCTCTCAGGCATAGGTTCAACAGATCTGTAAGATCATAGTTGGAGACATGCAATGTAATCGGCGGAACTGCTTTCACCAGCGCCGGGTCGAAAATTGCCTGGTACCCCGTTTGTCGCTTTACGATCTTCAAGACCTCGCCGAAAGAGAGGTTCTTACCCGTGATGGTCACTTTCTGGGAGTAGACCGCAGCGCTTAGCTGTAAAGAGCCCGCAAGTAAGAAGATCGCTAGAAAGTTCATGATTCTCAGCAGTTTTAACGGCACAGACCGGCCACAAGGGACGATTTTGCCATCCAGGTAATGGTGCATAACTTTGTCTTGTTTTGACGTTACGAAATAGTGTTTAGCCAAGCAATATGTAGTAACACAAACATTCACCGGAACCTGTTCCCGCAGGTCCGGTTTTTTGTGTCTTAACCACGCGACCTTTTGACGAGTATCCGCCTGCCTTCCAGTTCGAATTTCAATCGCCCGTCTATCGACAGTAATTCGAGCAACTGACGGACATTTACCTTTCGGGAAATTCCGCCGGAAAATCGTATGGCATCCAAATTTGATTCCGCATAAGCTATCTCAACATCATACCAGCGGGCTATTTGACGCATTATCGGCCGGATATCGGTGCTATCGAAGTAGAATTCGCCGTTCTTCCAGGCCAGCACGGCATCTATGTGAGCAGGCGCTATCCTCAACCTGGCATCTTGGTCTTCCATGAGGGCCTGTTGGCCAGGCCGTAGTAGTGTCTCTTCCCTGTCTTTGGCTACCTTGACCGCACCATCGACCAGGGTGGTGTTCACGGCGTCCTCATCGCTGTAGGCGTTGATGTTGAACCTGGTTCCCAGGACCATCACACTCATGTCGCCATGTTGGGATGCCGACTTGATATGCACCCTGAAAGGTCTGTCTTTCGCCTGTGGTAAAGTATGGTCTACCTCGAAATATGCTTCTCCTTCCAGGGTCACCTCCCGCTCGGCTCCGTTGAAGGACACCGGGTAAGTCAACGAGGACACTGAGTTAAGCCATACCTTTGTTCCGTCAGAAAGCGTCAATTGATACCATCCTCCCTTCGGAGTACTTAGTGTATTATAGGTCATCTCCTCACGGCCAGCCGGCCTGGCGGCATCGCCGGCAATCGACGTATAAGATAGCTGCCCGTTGCCCAGCTTTTGTACATGGGAATTGCCCTGACTGGCCAGCACCCCGTTATGCAGACTGTCCAGGATAAGGGTTGTGCCATTTGCCAGCGTCAGCCTTGCCCTGGTACTACCGGGGGTAATATCACCCCGAACCTCCGGCTTCAAAGTCCTTGCAATAGCAGGAACCTTGTCGGCCCGCCGCTGATAAAGCATAAAGTAAGCCGCTGTACATACCGCTACCAACACAACGGCTGCAGCAGCCCAACGCAATATGACGGGAATACGCCGCAACGACCGCCGTGACTTCTGATCCTGTCTGATCTGCCCGGACAAATAAGCTTGCAGACGTCTTCGCATTTCTTCCGGTCCCTCCGTCTCATGGCTATGCAACTTGAGGTCGCCCGTGATCCTGGACTCGAGGAACGCCAGATGTTCCGGCTGCTCGATCATTTCCAATAAAATAAGCTCATCTTCAGCGGAGAGATCTCCGGCAAGATACCGGTCTAATAGAATGGTAAAGGATTGTTGCTCCATGGTATGCGTATAATATGCTATTAAAGACGCATACTGGCCGGCGGTGGGTGGGTCTACAGTAAGATTTTTTCAAAAAAAAGAAGAAGGAAGAAGGTGTTTCCGCCATGACTTTTTAAATACCCCCTTAAAAAATGGAGGCCTTTAACAATATGTTCTTTGACGGTGTTTCGGGAGATACCAAGTTGGCGGCTTATCTCTTCATGAGACATTCCTTCGAGCCGGCTGAGCCGGAATACCTGCTTACGCTGGGGCGGCATCAGGTCGATGCCTCTGTTGATGATGTCGTAAGACTCTTTATAAGCGAACTGCTGATCCGGAGAGGGCGCCCCCTCGATGATGTCTTTCGCCGGCTCGACAACATACAAGCCACGCTTTTTTCGCAAAGCTGAAATAATGACATTACGCGCGACGATAAAAAGGAAATTCTCGAAATTATCCAGGCTGGGAAGGCTTACCCGGCTGTTCCATATCTTCATAAATATGTCCTGCGTTGCTTCCTCAGCCTGCTGAACCGAGCGGGTATAGACCAGGGACTGCGTATATATATTATTCCAATACTCATCCACCAGGCGGGCAAATGCATGTTCATCTCCTTGGGCAGTCCTTCTTAAAAGAGAGCTCACTTCAGTGCTACTCAAC
>DASZWE010000700.1:0-7689 GCA_035546735.1 Puia sp. | reverse complement strand
TACCATATACGCCACCCTCTGGTGATAAAAATCCGTTCGAATACACAATTCCCCTTATAAGGCTGCCACTCCTCAATTCCATGAGAGTCATGACGCTCGCATCATCAGCATGGGTGAGTACCAATCCCTCTACCACACTGTTCTCTCCTACGACCAACCTGGGTTGGCTCTTCCCTTTATTTTCTTTAACTATCACCAACGCAGAGGGGTAGCGCATATGACAGGCCTCTTCCACAATGATACTATCTGTCCCAAACGCCTGTACCTTGCCCGAGAAGCCTCTTCTGAACCTGACCACAGGCGCGATCAGCAATACACCGTTCAGCACTACATCACTATCCACTTCTATCAGGGAATCCGATCCGATGATAATATGCCCCGCATATTTCACACCGCTAAGGGTAATGGGCCCCTTCCGGTGGATGGTCTGCACGGCATCAGTAAAAGAATGTTCTATAGTATCCGGCAGCTCCTGCCCCTGTTCCGCCAGGGAGTCCCTTCTTAACCAGTCCCCATAATATCGTACCCTGTCAATATCTACATCCGGCAAGGTATTGGTGCTTTGCCATATAGGTCCATTCACAAGATCCGAGTGATCATATCCCCGTTGATTTATATATCCGGGTTTTATTCCTCCCTTCGGCAGGTATGCCTTGCCTGTAAGCCGGGTATTTCCCACCAGTGAAAGAGATCGCTGATGCTCGGCAAGGTAGAGGCACCCATCCAGGGAATCGGCCGGAAGAGGGCCAAAAAACAGGTTCCGATGCCTGGACCTGCCTTCCACCCTTGCTTCGACAGAGGCAAAATCGTATACTCCCCAAATCCCTTCCGTGATAATGACCGAATCATTCCCCTTTCCATAGAGGTCCATGGCGCTGCTTTGCGGGACGCCTGTTTGTGGGTGTCCCGCCAGGACCATATTGACGGCCGATTGAAGATTCCTGTTCAAGCTTGTTTCAATGTCCCGGTCGGTGCGGATACGAAGTTCATGGTATCCTGAGAGAATGAGCAAAGAGCAGATCAATCCCAGGACCAGGGCAATGACAACAGTAATGAGCAGGGAACCAGCCGCCACCTTATGTCTTTTTTTTCTCATCGCCGGCTTGCTCGGTTTTCTTCTTACCTTTTTTCTTTGGCTTTTCTGAAACAGGCTCACCGTTCTTGTATCTCACCCTATGCACTCCGGCGCCAGGCCCATATACGGTAACCTTTCCTGAAAGGCGGTCATTGACATAATAGCCTTGCCGTACCTTCCGGCCGGAATCATCATATTCTTCGAAAGCTCCTTTCCTGACCCCTTTTTTCCAGTGAAAAACACCCGAAAGCCGGCCATCTGGCTGCCAGTATTTCCATTCTCCCTCCCGGAGGCCATTGTGGAACATACCTTCTTCCTTTAAATTCTTTCCTGGATAAAATACTTTATACTCCCCATCGAGCAGCCGTCCGTCATATCCGCCCATGGTAGCAAGTATCGTATCGGCCTTATACCAGTGATATACCCTATAGTTCCGCACATCTACGGGCGAAGCAGGACTTATTGCATAGAAACGGTAAATGGTGTCCTTCCTGTTGATGATCTGTCTGTTCAGCGCCTTTATAGTGAATTTATTCTCTTGTTGAGCCGAAGCGAACAAGCTGACAAGCAGCAATCCTGTGGCGATAAGGGGAATTCTCATTTTATAAGGTCAATTAGAACCACAAAGTAAGATTTTCCTCTTGATATTCTACTCGGGCTGCATGTGCAAGCTGACGCCTATCCTGGTCCAGGCATTGATATTGATGACGGCCATGATGATGTGGGCGGTCTTTTCCTCGCCAAACAACGCAATGGCCCGCTGATAGACGCTCTCGCTCAGTCCATGCTGATGTATCAGGGTGATCTCTTCCGTGATCTCCAGTATCAGACGCTCTTCTTCGGTGAACTGCGGCGCCTCCCGCCATACGGGCAGCAGATAGATACGCTGTTCGGTCTCACCCAGCCTGCGGGCGTCCCTTGAATGTTTGTTGACACAATAGGCGCAGCCATTGACCTGGGAGGCCCTTATTTTTATCATCTCCCGCTGCAGTGGAGTAAGACTGGTAGTGGCAACATATTTGTCCAGTTCTACCAGCGGCTTGTACGCATCAGGTTGTACTTCTCTCATCTTGAATCTTTTTTCCATTTTATTTGCCTTTTAGTGCCATAAAATTACCTCCGCCCTTGACATATCCGGGAGTCCAGATACGAAAAAGAAGATAGTCCAGCTTCCATTTTACAGAACAGTTTCCCATTTTTAGAATAAATATCCAAAAGTAGAGTTCCTAGTTATTTGACAAACAATTAGTTAACAATTTGGCATATGGATGGACATATTATCTATATCTGAAAATTCGTAACTATGAAGAATCTCTACACCTCCGTTCTGTTCACCCTTATGGTCCTTTTGACCGCCCCCGGGGCCTTTGCCCGTTCCTGTAATGCATGTACCCCTGTCGGCGACCAGACCACCTATGGTACCAACAACGTCTGGATCGGCTATGTCTACCAGGGCAGAACATTCGGCACCTATGCGGGCTGGGTCAACGAAGGCTCTTCCGCCAGCCCCAATTTCGATGAAAGCTTTGGCGCCGCCAATACAACTTATAATACCACAGGATGTCCCATCACTACAAATGACTTTGCCGTCCGTTATAAGCTGAGCAAGGCCTTCACCAGCGGCACCTATGTCATCACCGTAGGCGGCGATGACGGCTATCGTTTTAGCCTGGATGGCGGTAGCACCTGGGCCATCAACAGCTGGAGCGACCACAGCTATGCGTCTACCTCCTACACGGTAACGCTCAACGGCAGCTATAACATGGTGCTGGAATATTATGAGAATGGCGGGGACAACAGGGTCACTTTTAATATCGTGCAGGTCTGTACGGGCACGGAAGACCAGACGGTCTACGGCACCGGCAATGTATGGAATGGATATATCTATCAGGGCATGAACTTCGGCCTCTACAAGGGCAAAGTGACGGAAGGCTCCGCAGCCGGCCCTAATTTCGACGAGAACTTCGGTAATACCAGCAATAGCAATTCCGCTACCTATAATACCAGCAGTTGCTCCATAACAACCTATCAATTCAGCGCACGCTACAGGCTCACAAAGACATTGACCAATTCCACCTATACTTTCACGATCGGTGGCGACGATGGTTATAGGTTCAGCCTCGACGGCGGTGCGACCTGGGCAGTCAACAAATGGAATGATCAATCTTATACAGTGACCAGCTATAACGTCGCCCTCAACGGTACCTATAACATGGTGCTGGAATATTATGACAATGGCGGGGCGGATCGGATCAGCTTTGCCATGACCTCCACTACCCTGCCGGTGACATTGATCAATTGGTCGGGCACCAACCTGTCCAACGATCAGGCGCAGTTGACCTGGCAGACATCCAATGCGATCAATTTCGATCACTATGTGGTCCAGCGCAGTACGGATGGAGAGATATTCCAGGATATCCATACGGTACCAGCCGGCCAAACCAGCGCTGCCAACGTAAAAAATTATGCTTATACCGATACCTATTCTTATGATGGTACGGTATACTACCGTCTGCTGATGGTGGATCTCGATGGCCGTACGGATTATTCGAAGATCATCTCTCTTTCGATGCATGAAGGGACACAGTCTGTTCGCATATTCCCCACCGTGGTAAACAACGACCTTTTTGTGGAGACCAGCCAATCCCTTTCAGGTGTGCGGTTCGAGCTGTATGATATGAGCGGAGTCCGGCTGCGGTCGAAGGACTGGAGTCTTCTGGTTGGCAGACAGCAGGTGGATGTCAATGGTTCGGGAGCCCTGCCTGCCGGCGCCTACATTGCCCGGCTGACAGATGGTCACAAGGTCCTTGCCAAACAGGTGATCCTTGTAAGATAAGGGCAACAGGCGTCCTGACCTGATATCAATCATTCGGATTAAACGCCTGGTCGGGGCTAAAAATATCGAGGTTGTCAAAGGTAGTGCCGCTGTTGTTACCCGTGGCGCCCAACCCGATATAGCTCTTGCCGCCGATGGTAAAGGCAATGGCTCCTGCCCTCAACGCACGCGGATAAGGCGTTCGCTGACTCCAGTAAGTGGTCGAAAAATCATACACCCAGGTAGAGCTTCGCAGCGATCCATTCTCTCCCGTCACCAGATAGGCCTTGCCGTTATTTACAAAGGCGGCGGCATGTTCCCGCTGGATATCGGTATAGCCATCGTCGAATGTACCGGGATCGGTATTCGCAATATTGGCCAGCGGCTTCCAGGGCGCTGTCTGTGTAGGATCGAATTCCCAGAAGTCCCGGGTCATCGTATTGTTGTTGCTGCCTGTGACGATATAGGCCTTGTCATTATATACAAAGGCTACGGCCCCTTTCCGCTTGGAAAAGTTGAGATCCGTACTTGGGGTCCTGGCCCACCGGTCGGCGTCCGGATCATACTGGTAAAAATCGCTTAATGTATATATGCTGAAGCCGGTGCCTATATAGCCTTTCCCCCTGACAGCAAATCCTACGGCATCATAACGGGCGCCGCCGGGAAAGCTGGCTTTTTTCTCCCAGGCTCCCTGAGAAGGATCATACCGGTAGAAGTCATCGAATCGGTTGATGCCATCCCACCCCGTACCGATATAGCCGTAATTGCCGACGCTGAATCCGGCCGCGCTGCTGCGTGCAGCGCCGGGGAAATCCGCCAGCTGCGTCCAGCCTGTATCGCTGCTGAAAGACCAGAAATCCTTCAGACGGAAGTTGGAAGCCCCGCCGATGCTCTCATTATAGCCCAATCCGACATAAGCGGTATTACCGATGACAAAGGAAGTGGCGCCGCCTCTAGGGTAACCTTCGATAGCATGAGCCTGTATCCAATCCCCGTTCTGCAGATAAGAAAGAGAGGCCTTGTGACAGGATGAATAACAAAAAGCGGATACAATAAGAAAAGCAATGACAGGAAGAAAAATAACACGACGCATTGAAAGGATTTTTGATGGGTTGTCAATTCGCTCGCTAGCAGTAAACACAATACTGTAAGAGCGTCTGCTTCACCCTGTCGTGGCAAAAATCCTGTTAAGGTTTCCTATAAGAAATGTTAAGAGGCCACCCGCCTCAAATTATTTTTTCTTAAACCCGTCGATGATCTTCTGTATAGGATACCCCACCTGCAGGCTATAAGACCTGTTGTAAGAAGAATAATCATCAAAGCGGGATTGGTTATATAACCCATATTCGTACGCCAGGCTAAGAAAAAGCCCCATCGAAAACCGATAGCCGGCAGTCAAATGAAGCCCCGCATCGAATCGTTTGAGCCCATCACTGCCAAAAGCGGACTCGCTGAAACCGGCGCCTTTGACATGACCACTGATGCCATAACCGATATAAGGTCCCAAACCACCGAACACGGTCCCTTTATCCTGCATAGGCCAACTGTATATGACGGTGCCCATGGCATTTAAATAATTCAGCTTGATCTTCGCATCGCCATCCTTCGCTCCTTTCTGTATGAACTCCAGCTTCGGTACAATATATAGCCCGGCATCCGAGGTTGCCGGTGCATCATACGATTCGTCTGCGGAAGCTTTATTCGACAACCCTTTTTTTCCCATTCCCATTGTAAAGGACAACCCTAAATCCATCCCGTAATCATCACTGTAGACACGCGCCGAGTTTCCGGATTCGTGAATCTTGTGGCCATCAAAAGATGCCTCGATATCCGATTGGGGTAAACAGGATTGCTGGGAAACAACGAGCAGCAGCAAAGCAGCATACAACGACAGACGTGAAAGGTGTAGGGGAAGTCTCATAGCGTTTAAAATTTATACGCAATTTCCCCAGTCCATCACTGCGAACAAATAGTTAGTTCTATCTATTTTCGAGGGCCAACCCTTATACGAGTCCATGTTCCTTTGCAAAGTTCACCAGCCCAACGGGCGTATAGACATTCAATTTCCGGCAGATGTTCCGGCGATGGGCATTGATAGTAAACTCACTGATAAATAATTGCTTCCCTATCTCTTTTGTGGTATAGCCTGCTGCGATCTTCTTTAGTATCTCGATCTCCCGTTGCGTCACCTGGTATTTCTTCATGAACTCATCTGTAAACCTGTCCGATACAACAGCGGCGGCTTCCCCCCTGAACCAGGTCCCCCCGGCCGCCACAGTTTGAACGGCCTCTTTCAATTCCACCGAGCCCGCGCTCTTATAAAGACAGCCTTTGGCGCCCAGGTCCTGTATTTCACGTAACAACCTGGGTTGATTATAGCTGGTGAACACAAGTACTTTTGTTTTCGGAAATTCCGTACACAGTATCTTCAGCGTCTCGATACCATCCAGCTGTGGCATGTGCAGGTCGAGCAATACCATATCCGCCGGCGTCTGCCGCAAACGGGCCAGGAGGTTACGCCCGTTGCCTACAGGCTCCAGCAGCTGTATATCCTCCATCTCTCTCAATACTTTCCACAGCCCGTCTATGAGCAGGGGATGGTCATCTGCAATAACAAGTCGTAAAGGCATGGCTAATTTGCTTTGATCGGTAACTCTATGACGACAAGAGTACCGCCCATCTGTTTGCGGCAGATCTCGATCCTTCCGTCAAGGTACGCAATTTTCGAAAATATCGTACTAAGCCCTTTGCCGCTAAATGGCTCCCGGTACTTCCCGGATGAGATGCCCTCCGGCACTCCTATCCCATTATCCTCCACGAGGATGGATATGCCCCCCGGATGCACCGCATGGGCAGGATGTTCCACCACTTCCAGCACGGCTTCCGTTGCATGCGCATGCTTCAGGATATTTTGCAGCAACTCCTGTAATATCCTGTAACAGTCCTTCAAAAAAGCAGGTGAATACCCATTTGTATCCTGAAACCCGACAACCACTGCCTGCACCCGCAGTTTCCCGGAAAGATTGACACTTTGCGCCATATCTTCCACCGCCCTGGCAAATCCGTATCTTTCTATAACGACGGGCGTCAGCCGGTGGCTTAGCTCACGTATGGTAGCCGACACAGAAGAAAGTATCTCCTGCGCCTTTTCCAGCTTCTCTTCCGCCTGCCCGTCGCCCATACCTTTCTCCAGCGTGGAGGTGACATTCAACGTCGCCAGGGACAGCATACTTCCCACCTCATCATGCAGCTGATCGGCAATCTTTTGCCGCTCGTTCTCTTCCGCATCGAGCGCGCCCTGCATCACTTCGATGCGATGCTGTTTCTGCATCTGCCGCATCCTGTTCCGGATATACGCCGCCAATAACAAGACTATCATAATACCTAACCCGGAAAAAACAGCAAAATAGATCCTATCCCTGCGCATGTTACGTTGCTTTTGCGCATTTTCTTCATTAAGGCGGACTATCTGCTGCTCCTTATCTTTTAGCCTGACCTTCGCCTCGATCTCCTGGATCGCCCGGTAATGATGCAAGCTGGCCAGCGAATCCTTGATAGCATAAAAGGTTTCCAGCGCCCGGGCATATCCCGGATAATCTCCCTTTGCCTTTAGCAGCTCCGCATAATGCTTATAATAATAAAAGCCATATGCAGTGTATTTCCGGACATTCAAGGCAGGCTCCAGCGCAGATAAGACCCGTTGCGCCTCCTCGAACCGGCGGACCAGTATGAGCCCATGTGCATAATATAGCTCCGATGGCATCAGGTGCAAACCCTCCATAGGTCCCATCCTGTATGC
>DASZWE010000699.1:0-6336 GCA_035546735.1 Puia sp. | reverse complement strand
CCCCACCGGATGCGGTGTCGGCCACTTCTGTCCTTAAGTATGTGCCGGTGTCCAAGGCGCTCTCTGCCATCGTGGAAGGAGAAAGTCTGCTGAATGATGCGTCCAGCCTTATCGTCTTCCGATTTGCCCTGATCGCTGTGGATACGGGGAGGTTTGTCTTCCACGAGGCGGCTATCAGCTTTGTACTTGTGATTGCCATGGGCATCCTTATCGGGCTGGGTGTGGCGCTGATCTTTTACGCCATTTACAAATGGCTGCCTACCAGCACCAATATGGATATCGTGCTGAGCCTGACGGCGCCTTATGTCATGTATATTGCCGCGGAGAGCTTTCACTTTTCCGGCGTGCTGGCTGTGGTCTCCGGCGGCCTGTTCCTTTCGCAGAAGAGTCATCTGTTCCTTAGCCAGCGAAGCCGGCTGCGGGGTGGCAATTTCTGGTCTACGCTGGGGTTTGTACTGAATGGGCTGGTCTTTATGCTCATTGGTCTGCAGCTGCCTGTCATCGTGAACCAGCTGGGCTCGGTGAAGCTATCACAGGCGATAGGCTATGGTCTGCTGATCTCCGGCGTGCTGATCGTGGCACGTATCCTCTGTACGCTGGGTGCATCCGCCTTTACGCGGTGGATCAGCCAATATATCACTACCGCGGACAGCAATCCGGGATGGAGGGGGCCGCTGATCTTTGGGTGGGCCGGCATGAGAGGGGTGGTTTCCCTTGCGGCTGCGTTGTCCATTCCACTACACCTGTCCAGCGGTGCACCTTTTCCGCAGCGTGATCTCATCCTGTTCATCACCTTTATGGTCATACTGGTGACGCTGGTTGTGCAGGGTCTGACATTACCGCTGGTGATCAAATGGATGCATCCGGACAACAGGAACCCTTTTCTGCCGGAGAAGGAGCAGGAACGCATACTCAGAAAAAAGCTGGCCTATTATGGTCTTCAGTTCCTGAATGACGGCAACAAGGAGGTCATCGATGGCAACCGCGGTCTGCAGCAGCTCCGGGCAAGGTTTGAGAACGATCAGCTGCCTGTGGAAGAGAATATCGAGCAGGTGCATGAGGACTATCACCGGGTGTACCTGCAGCTGCTGGAACGGCAGCGTAAGGTATTGCACGAGCTGAATAAAAAGAATGAAATAGAGGACGAGGTCGTGCGAAAGTACCTCACGATGCTGGACCTGGAAGAGGAAAAGCTGCGTATGAAGTTTGAGGGGGTATAGGCCGGGTGGCCCCTGCCTTGTCACAAATACCCCCTTTTATTGTCACGTTCAACCATCTTTCGTCCCCCGTGAAGTGTCTAGCTTTGGGGTATGGAAAAAGAATTGATCAACGAAATAGAACATACCGCCAGCGAGCTGTTGCAGGTCACGGGCAGGTTCGGACAGTCAGCATTCAATACGGCGCCGTTTGAGGGCAGCTGGACACCGGGACAGGTGGTGGAGCACATATATCTTTCCGCCTCGGGTATATTGAGCACCGTGAAGGGAAACACCGGACCCACAGAGCGTGATCCCCGCCAGATGGTAGCGCCGCTGAGGGATGCTTTCCTGAATTTCAATATCAAAATGCAATCCCCGGATTTTATCCTTCCTTCCAATGATCCCCAGGATAAATCCTCTATGATGCAGTCGCTGAAAGATACATTCGCAGGCCTGGCGGAGGTGGCCCGTACCCGGGACCTGCTGGTCACCTGTCTGGATTTCGACATGCCGACGGTGGGACGTATGACGCGGCTGGAATGGCTCTCTTTTGCGGTAGTGCATACCCAACGGCATATCTGGCAGCTGAAAAAGATGGCGGTTATAGGCCGGTGAAGGCTGGAATGAAGGCCGCCGGTAGGGGTTGGAACGAAGGCGCCGAGCGAGGCGCTGGACATTAAAAATCGCTAAGAAGGCCCTCAATGCGCCAATAAACAGCTATTTTTAAAGGCCCAAACCGAATCGGGTCTATGAAAATCGCCTACTACATATTCATCAGCTTCCTGTTTATACTACTGCTTTTTGCTACCACCACCTTTATTAATTTCCGTCTGTCCGGTACCATCAATTCCAATGCGGAATACCTGTCCACCTCCACGGAGATCATCCGGAACAGCGGACGTTTCCAACGGAATATACTGAATATGATCAGCGGTCTCCGGGGATACCTGCTGACGGGCGAGCGTTCTTTTATCGACTCGTATGACGCCTCCAATACAGAGAACGATACGATACTGACGGAACTTTCCTCACTGATCACGGACACGAACCAGATCCAGCTGCTAAAGGAGATCAAGCAGCTGAACGACAAATGGACGGATGAGTATACGGATCCCTTGCGGAAGGCCAAGATGCTGGCCAATGTCAGCGACAGCAATCTGCAGGTGTTCAATAAATTCTATAAGGATAAGTTCCTCACGGGTGATGAGCAGGCGATACAGGCCACGCTGCAGCAAAAGTTCAAGCAGTTCACCAACCTGGAATATAAGATCCGTGATACAAGAAAGGCGAGTCTCAACAGGACGGTCGACGATACCCGTCGGCTCTCCTTCGGCCTCACCATGCTGTCCCTGGTGATAGCCCTGATCGTGGTCAGCTTCATGGTGCGAAAGATATCCCGGCGTATTGCCGCCATGACACAAATGGCCAATGCCATCGCGGCAGGTAATTACAACGCCAATATCAAGGACACGGGTAATGATGAGCTGAGCTCGCTGGGATATTCCCTCAATCATATGGCGGACGAGCTCTCGAAGAACATATCTCTTTTAAAGAGATCCAATGAAGAGCTGGATCAGTTTGCACACATCGTCTCGCACGATATGAAAAGTCCTCTTCGGGGCATCAGCAATGTGGTCTCCTGGATAGAGGAGGATCATAAGCAGGAGCTGTCGCCCAAAGTGGATCAATACCTTCATATCATCCGGGAAAGGATCGTCCGGGGGGAAAACCTCATCGAGGGTATTTTATCCTATGCGCGGGTGGGAAAGGAGGAGCTGGAGAAGGAGACCCTGGACCTCAATCTGCTGGTGGGTGAAATAGTGGAGAATCTCCCCACCGACAGGAATATCAAGGTCGAGGTGGCGTCGCTTCCCATCGTATATTCGGAGAAATTCCTGCTTTTCCAGGTCTTTTCCAATCTCATCGGCAACGCTATAAAATACAATGACAAGGAGATGGGGCTGGTAAAGGTCTATTGTGCGGAGCATCTTAGCGAATATGAGTTCTTTGTGGAGGATAATGGCATGGGTATTGCGGCCCCTTACCACAAAAAGATCTTTACTATTTTTCAGACGCTGTCGGATAAGGATGCATCGACCAGTACAGGAGTGGGGCTTGCCATCGTCAAAAAGATACTGGATGGTAAGAAAAAAAGTATCCGGTTGCAGTCGGAGCCCGGGAAGGGGTCTATTTTTTCGTTCACCTGGCCTAAATACTAATATGAGACCTATCAATATACTACTTGTGGAGGATGACCCGCTGGACGTCATCGACATTTCCCGACAGCTGGATAAGCAGCATATCATCTATCAGCTGCAGACGGGGCATAATGGGGAAGAAGCGATCCGGCTTCTGGAGGAAAGCGCCGAGCTGCCGGATATCGTGCTTATCGATATCAATATGCCGAAAATGAATGGGTTGGAATTATTGCAGACCATCCGGCAGCGGGAGGAGTGGAAGAACCTGAACTGTTTTATTATTACTTCTTCCGATGAGAAAATAGATCGTCGCGCCGCCAGCCTTCTTGGGGCGTCCGGGTATATCACCAAGCCGCTGAAGCTAAACAGTCCGGCCTCGATGGATGCGTTCAATCTGATGATCGATCTTATTAATTTGAAGCCATAAATTATGGGCACAAGGGGGCCGTCGACTTCTGATGGGCCTGATGACGGAGGATAGTCCATGAGGAGCGGAAAATTGTCCATCGGCGGATAGAATAATAAAAATTATATCTTTGTGGGGCGGATTAGTAACGATGCACGCCAACGACTGCCATAATGAAGAAGAAAAGTTATTAGCCCATCGCCTGGTGGCAGGAGATATAGCCGCATTTGACGAAATATATCGTCTGTACTTTCACCCTGTTTATAGCAATGCCTTAAAGATCACGCGGGATACGGCTACTGCGGAAGATGTCCTGCAGGAGGTCTTTATTACGCTGTGGGAGAAGAGGGCCACGATGGACCCGGGGAAGTCCCTGGCGGGATGGCTTTTTGTGCTTTGCTATAACCGCAGCATCAATATTCTGCGTCGTCGTTTGAGGGAGTCGTTGTTGTATCAGCGGCTGCCACAGCCGGCGGAGGGACCGGCGGAGGAAGAGATAAAATTTGGGGTTCAGTGGAATATACTGGAGAGTGCGCTGGCGCGGCTGTCGCCGCAGCGGAGGCGGGTTTTCGAGCTTTGTAAGCTACAGGGGAAGACTTATGAGGAGGCGGCTATGGAGCTGCATATTTCCAAGTATACGGTGAAGGAATATCTTTCTGCTGCTGTTGTGGCGGTGAAGGAATACAGCCGGAGGCATCCGGAGTCGACGGCGTTGGTGGTGATGTTTTTTATTTTCTAAATCCTATTCGTTCCCGCTCCTCCCATTTTCGTTCAGCCGCCTTCTCATCCAGCAGGTTCTCCATTGCATCATATATGTGATTTAGCTGTACGTCGTGTTCACTCAATCTTTCTCTGATATCGCCTAATTGTTCTTTTAAATCATTTTCCTTAAATAGGATGCGTCTGATCGCTACAAAGGCGCGCATAATGGCAATGTTCATGGCAATCGCTTTGTCGGAATGTAGAACGCTGCTTAGCATAGCGACTCCCTGTTCGGTAAAGGCGTAGGGCATATATCGGGTCCCACCCCTGCCTTTTGAGGTTTCAATTTGAAACCTCAAAGATTTGCCTTTTTCTATGGCTTCAATCTGAAACCTTAGACCCTCAAATTCTTCTTTTGTAAGCTGGAACATGAAATCACCAGGGAATCTTTTGATATTTCGCTTTACAGAAAGATTAAGAGCCTTAGTATCAATCTCATATAAGGAGGCCAAGTCCCTATCCAGCATTACTTTTTCACCTCTCAGTTCATAAATCCGATGCTGAATGCTTTTTATTACTTCCATAATGACAGGTTTTGGACGGAATTAAATGCTAATCATTTTAGTATTAAAGTTAACCATTTTACGGACGCGTTGACAGTAAAAAAATTCCTGTATCACCCCCCCCTTTGATCTGCCCGGTTTGTATTTATTTAAAACGCGGACTTGCAAAACAATCATACCGAGTGGCTGAAACAGCTGTTCGAAAAAAAGGAATGGTCCGGGGAGGACCGTCGCCGGCTGCTGGAATATTTGGACAATACCGGTGACGATGTGTTGCGACGGATGATGGAGGATAGATTTAACCAGGATGTGGTTGGGCGTGCCGCACTGACGGGGGCTATCGGGGATCCGGAGGCTGATGCAGGATCGGGCGCTGGGGCTATCGGGGATTCCGGGGCCGGTGCGGGATCGGGCGCCCCGGCAGGGGCTATCCCGGCCTTTGAGGCTGGTCCTGGTACGGAGGACAGGCTGCTGGCTCTTATCCATGAGAAGATCGCTCCGGCACCCGTACCCAAAAAGGCACGGGTCCTTTCACCGGGGGGATGGAGGAAATGGGCGGTGGCGGCGGCTATCCTGCTGGTGATAGGCGGGAAGCTGATCCTGGATCGTCCAACTGCATCCAAACGTCCGGCATCCACGACACCACAAGAACCTGTCGCCATGGCAGCGGGGGATCGTCCTCCGGGTACGCAGAATGCCACGCTCACGCTTGCGGACGGCACTACCATCACGCTCGACAGCGCCGCCAATGGCAATCTCGCGCAGCAAGGCAATACGCGGGTCATCAAGCTCAATGGGCAGATCGCCTATACGGACAAAGGAGGGGGTGGCCATGATGGGGCCACGGCGGGCACTAACAAGGACGGGGCCGCGGGGAGGGTCTTGAACAACGACGCTCCTTTGCTGAATACCATCTCCACTGCGCGAGGCAATCAATACATGCTGGTGCTGTCCGATGGTTCGAAGGTGTGGCTGAATGCAGCTTCCTCCATGCGATTCCCCACATCCTTTAAAGGGAAGGAAAGAAGAGTAGAGATCACCGGGGAAGCCTATTTTGAAATAGCCGATAATCCTTCCATGCCTTTCAAGGTCGTTGCAGGTGGTGGAGAGATACAGGTGTTGGGGACGCATTTTAATGTCAATGCTTATAGTGATGAGGCTTCCGTCAAGACCACGCTGTTGGAAGGGGCCATTGTCGTGCAAAAAGAACAGTCGAGGCTCGTGCTGTCACCGGGGCAGCAGGCGAGGTTCAGCCATATGGGGGCAGA
>DASZWE010000698.1:0-5057 GCA_035546735.1 Puia sp. | reverse complement strand
GCCGGCGATGTCAAACGTGCTTCCCTCTTCATTGAGACAGCCATCCACAACGCGGAATTTTATGGGGCACGTCTCCGGAAGGTACAGGTCAGCAGCATCCTCTCCCTTATAGAATCCGAAAAGATCAATGCGGTGGAGTCTCAACGCAGGCTTCTCATCCGCTATTCAGCCGTGGTCACCCTCCTCCTCATCGTCCTGGTATTCCTCATCGTCGTCATCCGGCGCCAGGTGAAAAAATTGAAAAAGGCCCAGCAAATGATCACAGAGGCCCACGAGGTCCAACGGCAGATCAATGACAAGCTCGAGGAAGCCAACAAGATAAAGGAAGAATACATCGGCTATTTCTTTAGCCTGGATTCGGAGTTCTTCGTAAAGCTGGAAAGGCTCAAAAAGACCCTGGACCAAAAAATTGCCGAACGCAAGCTGGAGGACATCCGCTTCATCGTAAACAATATTCAGCTAAAAAAGGAAAAGGAGGAGCTGCTGAAAAGCTTCGATACGGTGTTCCTCAAAATATTCCCCCATTTCGTGGACAAGTTCAATACTCTTTTCAAAGAGGAGGACCAGATCCATCTGAAGGACGAGCTCCTCAACATCGACCTCCGTATCTTCGCCCTCATCCGGATGGGCATTACCGACAACGATAAGATAGCCCAGATCCTGGGTTATTCCGTCAATACCATCTATGCCTACAAGACCCGGATAAAGAACAGGTCCATCATCCCCAACGACGAATTCGAGGCCCGGATCATGGATATAAAAAGCATATAAAAGGACGGACGACATCTATATTAAAAAAAATCAAATACATCCACAGCAACGTTATAATCAGGCGACTGGCTTAATCACTCACACCAAAAATCCCAATATTTTCCATATTCCATTTGTATAAATTGCTCTTTGCAGCTGGGCAGGGTTTCTTTGACATAACATTTTTGTCATATGAAATTACTAGCTGCTTTGCTCTTTCTCCTGCTCATCACAGGGGTGAGAGCCCAGACTCCGACCATCCTCGTCACAGGCACCATCCGCAATGAAAAAGGCCAGCCCATCGAAGCAGCCTCGGTCAGCATCGAAGGCAACAAAGGCGGCACTGTCACGGATAGCCGAGGTCATTTTTCCCTCAATACCCCCTCCGGCGCTATGCTCCTCATCAGCTTTATTGGCTATGAGACGATCCGTATTCCAGCCATGGGTAAACTGAACATCGTACTCCGGCCGGCGGCAGGCTCCCTTAACGACGTCGTCATCATCGGCTATGGTTCCGTAAAAAAGAAAGAGGTCACGGGCAGCATCGCCACGGTCACGGCCAAAGATTTCCAGCAGGGCAGCATCATCACCCCGGAACAGCTCATCGCGGGCAAGGTTGCGGGGGTATCCATCACCTCCAACGGTGGCGCTCCGGGCTCGGGCAGCACGATCCGTATACGGGGTGGGGCCTCTCTCAGCGCCAGCAATGACCCGCTCATCGTCATCGACGGTCTGCCGATCAACAATACCAATATTTACGGCGTGGGTAATCCCCTCAGCATGGTCAATCCCTCGGAGATAGCCTCCTTCACCATCCTCAAGGATGCTGCCGCCACGGCCATCTATGGCAGCAGGGCCTCCAACGGAGTTATCCTTATCACTACCAAAAAAGGGGGGACGGGCGCACCGGCTTTCAACTTTATCAGCCAGGTGTCCGTATCAAGGCTGGTAAAAGAAGCGGCCGTCATGACGGCAGGCCAGTTCCGCACCTATGTCGACAGCCTGGGCGCCGGCAGCTACGACAACGTGCACACGTACAAATCCCTCATGGGCAGCGCCAGCACGGACTGGCAAAAAGAGATCTACCAGACGGCCCTTACCACGGACAACAATATCACCATGACGGGCAGTCTCAAAGATCTTCCCTACCGCCTGTCCTTTGGGTATCTCAACCAGGATGGACTGCTGCGTACGGATAATTTACAGCGCATGACGGGCGGCATTTCCCTGAGCCCACGCCTCCTGGACGGAGCGTTGAAAATAGAGATCGATCTCAAAGGAGCGGTCAACAAGGCCCGCTTTGCCAACAGCGCAGCCATCTCCTCGGCGGTGTACTTCGATCCAACACAGCCGGTACATACCAAGTCCCCTTATGGCGATTATTTCGAATGGGCCGCCACAGACGCCGGTTCGGGCGCGGTGACATTGAATAAGCTGGCTCCCCGCAATCCGGTGGCGCTCCTCGACCTATATCGCAACCTCAGCACGGCGCAACGCAGCTATGGCAATATACAAATAGACTATTCGCTCCCCTTCCTGCCGGACCTGCACGCCAACCTGAACCTGGGTTATGACATCGCCAGGGGCCACGGCACCATCGACGTACCGGCCTATGCGGCCCAGAACTACCTGGACAGCGGCCAGCGTAACCGATAAATGAACACGGTGGGTAATAGGGTGGGCGAGTTCTATCTCAGCTATGACAGGAGCATAAAGACTATCCGCAGCCATATATCGGCCACGGCAGGCTATGGCTATTACGACAACCTCTCCACCAACTACAACTATCCCAGTCTCCGGGCCAATGGCGATACCATCCCGGGCACCAGGCCGCTGTTCCCCCTCGACAAACCCCGGAACACGCTGATATCTTATTACGGTCGCCTGGTATATACGTACGGCGACCGGTATGTACTGGCTGCCTCCCTCCGCACCGATGGCTCATCGAGATTTGCACCGGACGTCCGCTGGGGTGTGTTCCCTTCGGTGGCCTTTACCTGGCGCGCCAGCCAGGAAAGCTTTCTGAAGAACAGTCCGGTCTTTTCGGACATCAAAGTTCGTTTGAGCTATGGTGTTACAGGCAACCAGGATGGTTTCTACAATTACCCTTATCTGGCGGTCTATTCCATCAGCGACAATAGCTCCATGGTCCAGTTTGGGGATAGCTTCTATAACATGGCTTCTCCGGCTGCCTATGACCAGAACCTCAAATGGGAACAGACGGCTACCTGCAACGCAGGGCTCGATTACGCCGTTCTTAGCAACAGGATCAGCGGCAGTATCGACTTCTACTACAAAAAGACCAAGGACCTTCTAAACGTCGTCAGCATTCCCGCAGGTTCCAATTTCAGCAGCACCCTGCTCACGAATGTCGGTAACGTGGAGAACAAGGGCGTGGAATTTCAGATCAGCGCCAACCTGGTAAAGACAAAAGATCTCAGCTGGGATGCAGGCTTCAACGTTGCCTACAACAGCAATAAGATCACCAATCTGACGGCTGTCAAGGACTCCTCCTATCCCGGATCGCTCCAGCCTAATGGCGTACAGATCAATTCCGTGGGTTACAACGTGAACGCCTTTTATGTCTATCATCAGCTGTATGATAAAAGCGGCCATCCCATCGAAGGCGTATATGCGGATATAAATGGGGACGGGGTCATCAACCAGCAGGACCTCTACCGGTACAAGTCACCCTTCCCGGTGTTCATATATGGATTCAGCACCCAGTTCAGCTGGAAAAAATGGACCCTGAGCACAGTGCTTCGCGCAAACACCGGTAATTACATGTACAATGGCATTACGGAAGGGGCCATACGTTCCAATATCCTCAACCCGCTGGGCTACCTGGCCAATACGATGAACGATGTGCTCCACACCGGGTTTGTATACAGCCAGCCCCAGTCCGACTATTATGTGCAAAATGCTTCTTTTCTGAAGATGGACAACCTGGGATTATCCTACAATGTAGGGCCTGTCTTACACGACAAATTAAAGCTCCGCATCGATGCCAATTGCCAGAATGTATTCACCATATCCAAATACAAAGGCATCGACCCCGAAATATATGGTGGCATCGACAATGCCCTTTATCCACGGCCCAGGATCTGGGTAATGGGCGTCCATCTTTCCTTTTAACTATACAAATCTTTATATGCAACAACGATTTTATATCATACTGATAGTCGCGGCCTGTTCCACCGGTTGTACCAAGGACCTCAACCGGCAGCCGCTCAATTCGAATACATCTGTTACCCAGTACAGCACACCTGCAGGGTACAAACAGGCGCTGGCCAAGGTCTACGGGAGCTATTCCCTCGCCAGCAGCTCCGGCACAGGCGTCTCGGATGTGAATGTCGCCGGTATCAGCGATCCGGCCACCACGGACTTCCTGCGGGCTTATTGGAATATGCAGGAGCTGACCACCGACGAAGACGTATGCGCATGGAACGACGGCTACCTGCAGAACTTCCATAACATCAACTGGACCTCGAACAACATTTATATCGATGCCCTCTATACCCGCAGTCTCTTCCAGATCACGGTAGCCAATGAATTCCTCCGTAATGCCACGGACGATGCCATCAAATCCCATGGCTTCAGCACCGCCGACCAGGACAGCATTCGCCACTACAGAGCAGAAGCGCGTTTCCTCCGCGCCTTCCAGTACTGGGTGCTGATGGACCTCTTTGGCAATCCCCCCATGGTGACGGAAAATGATCCCATCGGCAAATACATTCCCAAACAAATCAGGAGAACCGACCTTTTCAATTTCATCGAGTCGGAGCTGAAAGCCATCGACGGCGATCTCGCGGCGCCTCATCACAATGAATACGGGCGCGCGGATCAGGCAGCGGCCTGGGCGCTTTTGGCGCGCATGTACCTGAATGCGGAAGTGTATACAGGCGCCCCAAGATACACTGACGCCATCACCTATTCATCCAAGGTCATTGGCGCCGGCTATCAGCTAATGGGCCATTATAGCGACCTCTTTCTCAGCGACAACAATGTGGGCAATACGGAAGTGATCCTGCCGATTGCCTATGACGCCACCAGCTCACAGAACTATGGTGGGACTACTTTTCTCATCTGCTCTGCACACGGCACGGACCCGACGGATAATAAGAACTTCGGAATACCCGCGGGAGGATGGCTGGGCAATCGCAGCACCAAGCCCCTGCCGCAGAGCTTTGGCGACTACAGCGGCAATGCGGACAAAAGGGCCTTATTTGGTGACGGTACGTTGGAAGTAGCCGATGTCCTCACTTTTGGCGACGGCGTGCAGGTTCATAAGTTCAGCAACCTCCGGA
>DASZWE010000697.1:0-2808 GCA_035546735.1 Puia sp. | reverse complement strand
TCATTTACCTCGCCGATCTCCGTCTTCAGACACCTCATAATGGCGCTGCTTCAATGTCGGGCTTGTCTTCAATATATCGATGGCCTTGTATTGTGCGATCATCTGCTCGGCAGGTATTCCAAGCTGTTTTGCAGCAGCGTCGATCCATCCGGAGATCCGCCTTGTCTCCATTAAGGCCCCGGAACAGATACAGGTCACCTTTATACCTTCTCCTCCAAACTCTGCTGCCATCACCCGGGTCAATCCTTCAATGGCAGCGCTGGCGGCTGTGATACCCGCCAAATAAGGGAATTTGCTCCTCGATAGCGCTGCTGTAAGAAGTAAGATGGTCCCCTCGCACCGGCTTCGAATCATATATTTCGCGGCGGTCCTCGAAGCAAGGAATTGTGAGCTGCAGATCTTTTCCATCAGGGCCATAAACTGTTCGAAAGTAGCCACCGTTGTGGGTGGACGGCCACCCATCTCGCTATAGCTGGCTCCGATGCCATTGAATACGGCATTTATTTTACCTGGTTTTATCTATTGACGATCGAGCCAGGCAAAACGGTCGGATTTTTTCAAAAAAAATGTTGGGCGCTCATGGGATATATGGTCTTAACTTAAATCACCTAATATTTCCGCCCGCCCTACTACCAGCCTGAACCGGTTGTGCCGCTCGGGATGACTGACAATCTCCTCGTACACATTCATAAACTTATCCCGAAGATCCACATGGCCGAGCTTTTCGGCCATCCTTTCTGCCAGTTCCCCTTTACCTATCAGGTCGAGAATGATCATGCTAATACTGCCATTGTCCCTTATCAGCATGCAAATGAACTTACCTATCGGCATAATGAATATTCCATTTGCTCCATTAAATAGATCATTCCCGTGCGGACCGGGCATATCCAACGCCATGGTCCTAAGATTATAAACAACCGTACTACTGGTTGATACAGTCGCCTTTATTTTGTCAGGGCTTATTTCGTCAACATATAACGGGAAAGGCGTTATCATAAGCGGGGATCGATATTTTATCCCAATTTACATAATCTTTGCCTATCATACCCTGTCGCAATCCCTCCCCCAACTTGTCGGGATCCCCACCCCGGACTATGCAAAAAAATCGCCAGCTTTACATCAACAAATACCAATCATATGTCAAGCGTATCTATCTACCTGAATTTTCAGGGCAACACCGAAGAAGCATTCCATTTCTACAAATCCGTATTCAAGACCGAATTTGAAGGACCGGTGGCCCGGATGAAGGACGTTCCCCCTATGCCCAACATGCCTCCCCTCCCCGACAATGAAAAGAACGCGGTCATGCATGTGAGCCTGCCAATTATGGGTGGCGTAAAGCTCCAGGGCACCGACATGCTGGAATCCATGGGCCACAAGCTGAAGATCGGTAACAATACTACCATCTGTCTCGAGCCCGACAGCAAAGAAGAGACCGACCGGCTATTCAACGCACTCTCTGGCGGTGGCTCGGATGTCATGCCGCTACAGGATATGTTCTGGGGAGCTTACTGGGGAACCTGCCTCGATAAATTCGGGATCCGCTGGATGTTCAACTTCCAGAAAAAATAGTCTTAGATCGTCAGCTTATTATTACCGGACTTGATCTCATAGACCTTCCCTTTCCAAACGAAGATCCCGGAGATCCCCACCGGCAGGCCAATGTCAATGGACCATTTGCCCTGATGCAGGCTGTAGCTGACGGCAATTTTTCCATTGGGATGAGGTATCGTGCCGCCCGCATGGGTCAATTTTCCCAGATGCGGTTCGATCCTGACCTTACGGAAACCAGGCGCATCGCTGTCGATGCCAAGCACCGTCCGGAAAAATTCAATATTGGGGCTGCTGCCCCAGGCATGGCAGTCAGATCGGGTAAATTCGACATTGGAGTCTTCCGTCCAGGTGGTGAGCCCCCATTCGATATTTTTACGCCATATCCCAAGCCAATCCATATATCCATCTCCCAGGCCTGCCCTGACCAGCGCCTGGTGCAAATAATATTTGAAATAGATAGTGCATTGCGTCAGGGTACTGTCTGTCAGCATCCGTCGCCCTACCGCCAACGCATCATCCTTGTTCAACATGCCGGTGAGAATGGCCAGCGAGTTCGCATGCTGGGAAAAAGATGTTTTCTCTTTGGTGTCGGCATACAATCCTTTCGCAGGGCTCCAGTATTTACGTTGTATCGTTTGCTTGAGCTGCGCCGCTTTTTGGGTATAAAGATCAGCGTAGTATCGTATCCCCAGCTTGCTCTCCAGACCGGCAGCCCACTGGTATGCCCAAAGCAGCTGCAGATCGAGGATGGCGGAGCTGCCATCTGCTCCAATGGGTGGCGCGCCCACTGACCAGCCCTTTCCGTTGGCCCAGTCGACGAATGTCCAATAGGGTGTATTTTTTAAAGAGCCGTCGGATCCCTGGTATTGATTAAAGAATTTGAGAATGGCCCTCGCTCCGGGCAGCTTGTCGCCGATAAAAAGGCTGTCGCCCCTGTACATCCAGTAATCATGCAACATACCGATATACCAGAGCGAAAAGGTCGGGATGATTTGAGTGTTTCGGGATGGGTAACGGCTCATAGTCACACCATCCGTCAGGCGGGAATGATCCATCAGCTCGATAGCATTACGGGGTAGCCGGTCGTCGGAGCTGTTATAGTAGGTGATCGTCGCCTGTACGCGGGTATCACCAATATATTGCAGCTGCTCATAATAAGGACAGTCCGTATAGGTTTCCCAGGCATTCAGCCGGGCGGTACGCCACCCGATCTCCAGTATCTTTTGGATCCCGGCATCCTCCGTAACAAATTCC
>DASZWE010000696.1:0-8028 GCA_035546735.1 Puia sp. | reverse complement strand
TGAAGGGAACAGTCGCCCTGGTTGCCATAGACAACGGCCCTGGCAGTCTCTACATACGCACGACTTCCGGCTAAGTTGATAAAATGCTGGCTTTCTTTGCTGATGTAAGAAAGAGTGCTGTCATAATACCGGGCGGCGCTATCCCATTTCTTCATAGCCGCGTAGCATTCCCCGATATTGTCCAGATTGCATTGCCCATATACAAAGGCTTTGTAGTCAGGCCGGCAGGCGGCAAACTGATGGAATGCCAGCTCAAAAAGATGGCGTGCGTCGGTGAAACGTCCGGCCCGATAGCTGGCCATGGCTACCCGTTGAGTATATTCTGCCATCGTACAGCTATCCCCAATCCCCCGAATGGCTTCGAGGCCTTTGTGATAGTAAAAAAGTGCATTCTCGTTGTTGTTCTCCAACTGGTAGATCTCGGCCTTGTCGATTAGACATTTTGCATACTGGCTGCGGTACTGGCTTTGCTCCTCCGGTCCGGACAATAGCAGCAGGCTGCTGTCTGTGTATAGCATGGCATTCCTAAGATCATGCGCCTGATAAAAATAGTATTGTCCCTTAAAATCCAGCTTGCGCAGACGGTCGAGGACCCCTGGCGAAGGAAAATGGGCAAATACGGAGTCGACAAATTGAAACGCTCTTTCCTGGGGAAGGTTCATGGTTTCTGCCTGCCGAAATACCTTGTCGAAATAGGAGGTATGGTCCGGAGGAAGGGAGGATGGCCTATGACACGCCACCAGTAGCACCACCATAACGACGGCCGGACCCCATTTCAGAGGGAGGATATCAGAGCTTACACCGATCATACAAAAAACTGCAAACGTACGAGATAGGGTCTTCAGTATGGCAGAACAGCAGGATTTTCCCTTTTGTGGAAAAATAAGTGGTTCCCCTCATTTTTTCATCTTCTGATAATACGCGCAAACCTTTCTCATAAGACATATCTCACACAACGGCTTCGGCCGGCAGATCTCCCTTCCCAGAAAAGACATGGCCATACCGGCATCCCACTCCTGCCTGGGCAGTATCTTCATCAATTTCTCCTCTATCTTTTGCGGGTCCTCTTCCTTTGTGATCCCCAGCCTCGTCACCACCCGCACCGTATGCAGATCCACCACGACCCCCTCCGCGGGCCGGCCGGCTTCCCGCAGGATGACATTGGCCGACTTGCGCCCGATGCCCGGCAGGGCGGTCAAACGCTCCATGTCCAGCGGTATCGCGCTGTTATTTTTTAACTGCTGCGCAATCTTTACAAGCCATTGGGCCTTGTGCGCAAAGTTAATAACGCCTTTCAAATAAGGGAATAGATCTGAAGGAGTGGCTAAAGACAGCGCATGAAGGTTCTTATATGCACTAAAAAAACCAGGAGCAATAGAATTGATATGAGCATCTGAACTTCGGGCGGAGAGCACTACCATCACCAGCAGCTGATAGCCATTATGGTACTCCAAAGGATGCTTGTGCCCTTTATACTTCCGTAAAAGGGGTCGCATCGCTCCCGCCCAGTCCTTTTTTGCGGCCATATTATCCTTTTCCGCAAAATTAGGGCCCTTTCAGCAGAAATTACTGGATAGGCCTCGCAGATGGGTTCTCCCTGTAATATTGCAGCTTCGACAGGAACATTTCCGCCATCCTCGAAGCCCGCCATTTTGCCTCGCTGGCCTTCTCGCCCTCGAACAGCTCGTCCACGGTAGCATGCCACAACCCCAGCCAGGTATCGAAATGCTGCTTTTCCAACGGCATCCGGGCGTGCGGCGGGAACGGACTTCCGAAATAAGTATGCTCCTCCAGCAGCACGGTCTGCCAAAATCGGTACATCTTATCCAGATGCTCGGGCCACCGGTCGCCTATTGCCCCGATAAAGATGGGGCCAATGACCTTATCCTTCCGAACCCTGCCGTAAAAAGTATCGACCAGCAAGCATATTCCCTCCATATTTCGAATATCCATGGTACAAAGATACGGATTGCGGGGGTATAAAAAGACAAAAATGTCTTTTATTTATACAACACACCGGTGTCCCGTCGGGTAGCTTCAGCTGGTGGCATATGGAAAAATGATACGTTATTTGGAGTAATGCAATTGGTTTAAAAAAACTCTGATTTTAGTACTGTGAGTACCAAAATCAGCGAAAAAATAAACCAAATTTACATGCAGCAAAAACGTAGTCCTATTTTATAGACAACAGGCCGGCCGCCGCTAATAATCCACCGCCATCCCCCTCGCCTTCCGATACTGTATGATGGGCTTCATCATCGACATCCAGCACCTGACAGTCGTTTTATTATACGGCATATTCCCCTTCAGCCACCGCGCCGCTGTATTCAGCAACAGCTGCCGGGCATCGCCCACCAGGCGGTGAACAGGATCATCAAAATCCGACTGCTGCACATTCACGCCTGCCGCTGGCCCCCGTAACATCCCACGACGACTACCTCCTCTTGTTGCTCCGCCTGGGTCTTCAGCGTCATGTTGATCTCGCTCTTCCCATTCACGGGTATTTCCCTCGTCTACCAGTATACTGGAGCATCGGGAATCACCGACACTCCCGATAAAGCATTCCCCGACCCGTCCGTGACCTTGCCGTGTACCGGCAGGGTGGTAACCTGCTCCACCTCGATGTTGTTCTGTCCCAGGTCGTATTATTATCCTGTCTGAAATCCAGCTGTGTGCCGGTGAGTATCAGCTGCAAGGTGCTGGTCGCCGGGTTGTTATTATACCCATTGGTCATAGAAAAAGTCTTCGACTGTCTTGGGGGAAATGTCAAGGGAGTTGGCGATCTGCTTGCCAATGTCTTCCCGTAGTTGCTCGTATTCCAGCCATTCTAAGAAAGGCAATGATCTCGTACTTGAGCATGGCGGCGAGATATTGATAAATACGGTTGCCCCGGTCATTTTTGCAGGAGCCGCCGACAGCAGCTCACTCAATCTCCACCGACAACGTTTGGGAATGTTCAAGCGTCAGCCTGCCATCCAGCACTACCACCAGGTCCCCGGATCGCTGTTCGAAATTTGCCTTTATCACCTGCCCGCCCAGCTTCACACCGACACCCGTTGCTTTATGCGGGATCTCGAAGGACATCGATCTGATCTCCAACCTGCCATACTGCACCCGGAAAGATGCGGTAAAGCTTTTGTCGTCATGCCGCTGTGTATATGTCCCCCAACCCTCCGCGGACGTAAAGGGCGCCTTGAAATTGGCAGCTGACAGCTTCGGCGCCATCCGGATATATCCCCGGGGACCATGATATTCGAATCCGCAGGCAGTAACAAAAGTACCATAGCTCGCCAGCGCCCGCCCGTAATGATCGCTGCATTCTATCTCGTTGAAAGGATTCCGCTTCGAAGCATGATATCGGTCGTGTATCGCTCGCGTGAGGGTCATCGACTCCTCCACCATGCCCTCCGCCATCATATGAGCAGCCACCTGGTGCTCAAAGCCGCTCATACATTCATAAAAATATCCCATCTGCCAGGTGACGCCGTCCCCATAGGGCTTTTCCTCTCCGGCAGGATTCGTATTCATGACCATGCCTCCCTCTCCGGGCAGGGCATAGGGTCGCCAGCCCGTATGCATCTTGATATATGGCCCGACATCTTTCATGAAATTATTTTTCCATAGCGCCTTCAATGCCGACATGGTCTTCTCTTTGTCAAGTATCCGCCCCAGTCCTACCTGGAAAGCCCAGCTCTGGCCCAAGACCTGGTCGATATGACAGGTATTGTAGGATCCTACATTTTTCCTGCCCTTTACCGCATCGGGCTTATGAATAAAGTATTCTCCATTGAACAGTTGCTGCTCCATACCCGCCCTCCCCTTTTGTACATAGGCCTCGCAGACCGCAGCAAAGCCCATATCACCCATTTCTTCCGCCATCCGCTGACCAGCTCGTACCGCCGCAATACAGAGCCCGACGATCCACGCTATCTCCCCATCCCAGACCGCATCCAGCGTATTCTCCAGCGGAGTGTCTTCCATACCATCTCCATCCCTGTCCCTGGCGATGACAAACTGGATGGCCCTCTTTACCTTATCCCAGTTCCTTTTTAAAAATTCATCATTTTTATTCATCTGGTGCTCCCGGTAAAACCCAAGGATGCGACCGGCCTGACCATCGATCGCAGGTCTCTTATCATATTCTCCCCTGAACCATATACCGCCATTCTCTTGTAACGAAATGCCAAGATCCACCCGCTCCCTGTTGTCTCTTTCCATAGAAGGGAATATCCTGCCGATGGCCTGCGCATATTGCCACACATGCGTGCAATTGCCTTCACAGGCGCCCACCCCTTCCCAGGCCCAATGTCTTCCGGACTTGAATCGATGTGACGTTGTCGTCGCCAGCGTGGAGATATTCATAAACGTCCTTTCCAGGAACCAATAAGGCAAGCTGCTGTCATACCATACATCCCGCCACAGCAGCGTATTACGCTCGAGGTCTTTAAAATGGTCCGCTACATATTGCGCGACCTCCTGTGCATGCCCGAATCTGTTCGCATACCACCGGCCCCTGTCTTCCTGTGGCAGTACCTTGCCATCCCCAATAACGAGGTTCGGTGTATGCCAGCTTACAATAAAATGGAATTGCTGCTCTCCGGATGCAGGGATCGATCCCCGTGAACACACGCTGCCCGTCAGCCGTTGCAGAATAGAGGCCGATGCGCTCGCGGCGCCGGTTTCGAAAATATTTTCTCTTCCCAGGCTCGATGCGTTACAGGTCGTCTTGTCATCCAGACTCGCCAGGCACAGCGTGCCAAAATCAAACTTGTCCGCAATCTTTACCCGTGGATATAACATGTCCTCCACCATCATATGCACGCCACTGTACCCGCCACCCCGGAACGAGCTGTTCCTGTGCAGCTGACTGCCCGGCCGCGCAGAATATAGGGCCGTCTTATTCTCCAGCCATCCGGCTACCTCCGCATGTACCGCCTCCTGCCCCTTGTTCCGCAGCAGGATACTGAATACAGTTGCCGGCAACCCCGAATTTTCCTCATCCAGCGGAATGAAAGGACTGTATGCCTTCATCTCCACCTCGACAGGCAACTCATGATCCATATACTTTATCGTTGCCACCGGATACGTCGCCTCAAAACTGACCTCGGGCCAATCCTCTTTCTGGAGTCGGCGGATAATCTCCCTTCCCCGATAACGCAGACGCACCGCAAAACCCTGATCCACCGGCATCAGTTCCTCCGATCGCGCGGGAGCGACATACGCAGAACCATCCCGCGACCGTATCTTCCTCTTCTCGCCCTGCACTTCCCTGTCCCAGTCGATCTCCAACGGGTTAACCCCCTCCTGATTCAAATTGAAGATGTCCCATAACCACAGCCGCCCATCACCACCCAGGTAGAGCGTACCGGTATGGATGCCTCCCACCGGCATGCCAATATGATCCAGCTCATTTCTCGATTTATAATATGTGGTTGCATGTCCCCGCTGGAACAGTGACGGTCCTGGCCGCAGCGGATCGATCCCGGCAGCGCCCATATCAGGGGCATGCACGGCATTCATTGCAGGACCATAAAATGAAAGGGCCGCCATTCCGGAATATTTCAGGAAATTTCTTCTTTTCATATGTCGTACTTCAAAAGTACGACTATACTGCTAATGCAGATCCCTCCCCACGTCCGCCCCCGACCCGCCACGCAACCAATCCATGTCCGCTCCCAGATGCGCCTGCTGCACATGCTCTATATAAAAACGTACATACCCCCGCGTCGCCATCGGCTCCGGCGCCCGCCATCGCGCCCTCCGCACAGCCAGCTCCTCCTCGCTGACATCCAGATGCAGCCGCCTCGCCTCCACATCCAGCTCGATCATATCCCCATCCTCTACCAACGCCAGCACGCCTCCCACCGCCGACTCGGGCGACACATGCAACACCACCGTCCCTCCCGCCGTACCGCTCATCCTGCCATCGGAGATACGTATCATATCCCGCACGCCTCTCTGCAATAATTTCATCGGCAGGTCTACATTACCCACTTCTGGCATGCCGGGATAACCCACCGGCCCCACCCCCTTCAATACAATGACACAATGCTCATCTATGTCGAGCGCAGGATCGTCGATACGGGCATGATAGTCCTCGATGCTTTCAAACACCACAGCCCGGCCCCGATGCTTTTCCAAATGCGATGAAGCAGCCGAAGGTTTGATGACAGCCCCGTCGGCGCATAGATTGCCCTTCAGCACGGCCACACCCGCCTCATGCCGCAAGGGGCGTGACAGCGGAGCAATGACATCCTCATTATAGCAGGACGCGACAGCGCAGTTGGCGCCGATGCTGACGCCATTCACCGTTAACGCATCATTATGCAGATAAGACCGCATCTCCCGGATGACCACAGGCAGTCCGCCGGCGTAATAAAAATCTTCCATCAGGTATTGGCCCGATGGCTTCAGGTTCACCAGCAGCGGTACTTTGCTGCCTAAAATATCAAGGTCCTCCAGCGTCAGCTCCATCCCTATCCTGCCGGCAATGGCCAGCAAGTGAATGATAAAATTGGTGCTGCCTCCAATGGCGGAATTGATGACGATGGCATTTTCAAACGCCTCCCGGGTGAGTATCTTCGACAGCGTCATACCCTCCCGCACCATCTCCACGATCCTCCGTCCGCTAAGCTGCGCCATCACTTTCTTACGGGCGTCCACCGCGGGAATAGCCGCGGCGCCGGGCAGCGTCAGACCCAGCGACTCCACCATGCAGGCCATCGTACTGGCAGTGCCCATGGTCATGCAATGCCCCTGGCTGCGGGCCACACCCGTCTCCACATCATGAATATCCTGCAGCGTATAGTTCTCCACCCCCTGCTTTTCCTTGATCAGCCAGTTGAAGCTGCCGCTGCCAATGCACTCTCCGCGAAATCTCCCATTCAACATCGGTCCGCCGGGTACGACAATCGTCGGAAGGTCCACGCTGCAGGCTCCCATCAGGGTAGAAGGAGTAGTCTTGTCACAGCCCGTCAGCAGCACGACGCCATCCAGGGGATTGGCACGGATGCTCTCCTCCACATCCATACTGGCCAGGTTGCGGAACAACATCGTCGTAGGACGCATAACAGTCTCCCCCAAAGAAGTGACAGGGAACTCCACGGGAAATCCTCCCGCCTCGACGACGCCGCGTTTGACCACTTCGGCAAAGTCCCGCAAATGCCCGTTGCAGGGCGTAAGCTCGCTCCAGGTATTACAAATGCCGATCACGGGCCTGTCCGTAAAATAATCGTCTGGATAACCCTGGGTACGGAACCAGCTCCGGTGCACAAAACCCATCTTGTCCGACTTGCCAAACCAGTCGTAACTTCTCAGCTTTCTTTCGTTGCTCATAATATATCTTATGGTTTATCCCACCATATCCGCGTACTCAGCTTGTCCGCCCCCTGCCGTGCAATCGCCTCATTCACATTCTTGGTATTTACGCTCAGCTCGGACGTGGGATAGGTCAAGCGCCTGATAAAAGTGCCGTTGGGTACATCCGGATTGTTCGGCTGTCCATAGGGGTTTGGCGTCAGCGCCGGGTAACCGCTACGGCGGAAATTGGCAAAGGCCTCCGGGCCATTCAAAAAAGAAGCGATCCAGTATTGGATATTGATCTGCTCCAGCTCATCGCCCGCTGGCAGTGGATGGGCGGTGACATAATTGTCTCGGTCCGCACCGGCCACCGCACAGCCCGGATCGTACAACGCCATCTGATCCATATGCGCCTTGATGCCATCCGAGAAATATTGACCGGCAGTGCCGCCGGTGATCCATCCCCTAAAGCTTGCTTCCGCCAGCAGCAGGTTGGTCTGCGCGGCCGTCACAAGAAATACGGGTGAACTTATCTTCAGTATCCTCCGGCGATCAGCCTGCGTATAATCATAAAAGCTGGCCAGCCCGTCGGCCTGCGCCTGGGCGACAATGGTGCCATTGTCATATCCCACCGGCATCCCGATCTGTTTCGTCGGGTCGGTGGAACCCACCGCCACCGTCTGCCCGGCCCCGCTGGCGGCTCCTACATAGCGTATGGCAATCGC
Source organism: Puia sp. (assembly GCA_035546735.1). Taxonomy (GTDB): domain Bacteria; phylum Bacteroidota; class Bacteroidia; order Chitinophagales; family Chitinophagaceae; genus Puia. The sequence goes on along the minus strand of DASZWE010000696.1, from coordinate 4 downwards.
CGGT
>DASZWE010000695.1:0-8120 GCA_035546735.1 Puia sp. | reverse complement strand
GATCCATTGGAATGTCATCCATCTGCTGATGCTGGCGATGGTATTTTTGGAAGGCTACCGGGCCGACCAGCTTGTATTCGGTACCTTCCAGTTCGGGAGACCGCCCGGCAGCGGCATCAGCCTGGGAATGGTATACCTGGTATGGCTATGCGTAGTGGCCGTCTTATACCCGCTCTGTATATGGTACGGAAGATACAAGGCCGGCCATCCTGAAAAACGCTGGCTGAGATATTTGTAGCTGTTATTGTTCCGGCTGGCCGAAGGTCACAGGCTGCCGGATATAGCCTTTCACCTTCCGGTGATGATCCATGGCTGGTATCCAGTTGGGGCTACGCCGCACGGCGTCCAACGCTATTTTGTCAAAGGCGGGATAAAAAGGCACTTCCACCTCCGCATCCACGACTCTCCCATCCTCGTTGACGGTGGCCGTCACCACTACCGTGGCCTCATCTCCGGTTGTAAGCCGGTATTGATCGGGGAAATACAATGTCCTGCTCAGATAATTGGCCCAGGCCTTGGGGCCGCCGGGGAAGGAGGCTTTTCTGTCATCGTTGGTCGTATCGGTCTGTGGCTTGCCCTGCTCGTCAAAAAAGGCCTTTTCCAGCAGCCGTCCCTGCTGACCGTACAGCTCCGCGGAGCTGATCCTGCCTGACTTATGGAAGTACTGCCATTTGCCATACTTCTTATGGCCCGGGGCGTATCTGCCCGCACAGGAAGGCTGTCCATCGTCAAACCAGGCAAAATATACGCCGCTGCCATCCGGATTCAGGTTAGCAGAATCACGCAAAAACCCCGTATGATACCAGCTCTTCCGGATGCCAATAGGATTGCCCGCCTCGTATACGGTGGAATCATCCAATGTCCCATCGCTGTAATATTGCAGCCATAAGCCTTGTCTTTTCCCATTCTTATAGGCGCCCATGGAAGCTACATAACGGGTGGAATGGTAATAACGACAATAGCCTGTACGGACATTGCAGGCGCTGTCCTGAAAAAAACCGTCCATCTGAAGGGTGAGGCTGTGCAAAAAATAGTCACGGCGGTGCCAGCCGGAATCCGTCCGCTGGATGAGGCTGTAAAAGCGTGCATGTAGGGCATCCGTCTCATGCCATTGGTAATCGAAGTATTTCTCTGTCTTCTGACAACGGGCCGTGGGGATGGTCAAAGAACAGAGCATCACAAACAGTAAGGGTCTAGTCATGGTCTTTATGCTCTACCTTATAAAGATAGCGCTAAAAATTTATCCCTGGGCCAGGTGTTTGTTGAACCCCTGCGCCATCAGTCGTTCATAGGCGGCCCAGACATCATCGGGTATATCCTGGGGTATCTGGAACCCTTTGCCCGGATAGATCCTGATACGCTGCAGATCGCCTACCATGATGTTGATGACCTTCTCCATGGATATTTCTTCGGTGGGATAGTCTTCGAAGCTTATCTGCGGCGAGGTGACGATGAGGTCTTTGTCGGGCCACTGCTTTTTGAATGTAGCATAGCTCCTGCGCTCCATATAGGGTTTTTGTACCAGCAAAAAGGTCTGGGGATGCAGGCCTTTCTCATGGAGCAGCCGTTGCGTAAAAAGAATATTTTCGCCGGTGTTGGTGGATTGATTCTCGATGAAGATGGCTTCCGCAGGCACCCCTTTGTCCAGGGCGATACGGGCAAAGCGGTCCGCCTCGGGATCTTTCCATATTCCTTTTGTGACATTGCCCAGGCCTCCTGAAAAGATGAGGATGGGAGCCCAACCCTGCAAATACAGCTCGGCGCCTCTGTCTGCCACCCGCAGATCATGACTGCCTAATACCAGGATACAATCGGACTTTTGCGGAGTATGATCCAGGTGATGGTAGTCCCAGAGTTTTTTTGCATCTACGAGTACTTCTTTAGCGATCATAGCGGGGCAAATATAGTGCATCAGCCCTAATTGCTGCCCGCCAGGAACCGGTAGCCTACTCCTGACTCCGTAATGATATGCTCGGGATAATTGACATCCTTCTCGATCTTCTTCCGAAGCTGGGCGATAAAGACGCGCAGGTATTGCAGCTGATCGACATGATCGGAGCCCCATATCTCCCGGAGGAGGTATTGATGGGTAAGCACCTTGCCCACATTTCTGCCAAAAAGGACCAGCAGCGCATATTGGGTGGCTGTCAGCTTAAGGAGCTCGTTATCTCTTTTCACCGTGCGGGAGGACAGGTCGATCTCCAGCCCATTCAGCCGGATGACAGGTCCTTCGTCCTCAGGCGCAGCGCTACGCAGGGCGGACCGGATACGCGCCAGCAGTTCGCCGGTTCGGAAAGGCTTGACAAGGTAATCATTGGCTCCGTTGTCCAATGCCGCGATAATATCGGCCTCTCCGCTGAATACGGACAGGATGATAACAGGCTTGCCAAACCACTCCCGCATCTTCTTCAGTGTCGTATGGCCGCTCTCGTCCGGAAGACCCAGGTCCAGGAGGATAAGGTCGGGTGAATGAGCGGCCGTCAGCTGCAGCCCTTCCCGGGCGGTGGCAGCCTGCAATATGCTATAGCCGTAGGTTTGCAGTGTTATCTCCAGGATATTACGGATAGATGTCTCATCGTCGATGACCAGTATTTTTGTTGTCGCTTTAGATTTCATGATACGTATTCCTCCTCTTCTATTGCTGCGGAAAAACAGGCGGGGACACTGATGATAAAGCAGGCGCCTCCCGATGGCCTGTTCGTTAGTTCGATGGTCCCGTTATGCGCTTCTACAAACCCCCTGGCAATGGATAATCCCAGTCCTGTGCCCCCGGTACGGCCCCTCCGGTAGAATTTATCAAAGACCTTGTCTATTTCGTTGTCCGGGAAGCCAGGTCCATCGTCTTCCACAACGAAGATCAGCTCCCGGGCAAAACGGGTGGCGCTGATAAAGACGGGTGTTCCGGGGGGCGTATAAAGGGCTGCATTGTGCAGCAGATTGTAAAGCACCTGTTCCATCAGTCCATAATCCAGCCTTGCCGGGGGAAGTTCTTCCCGGACGGAAACGATGATGCGTCTGTCAGCCAGGGGTTCTTCCAACTGATGCAGGATGGAGACAATCATCTCATGGACATCGTGCCAGTCCTTCTTTGGCTGGATAATGCCGGATTCCAGGCGGGACATATTGAGGAGGTTCTCCACATGCCGATTGAGCCGCAGGCCGGCCACAGATATCGCCGTCAGCAGCTTTTTACTGTCGTCCCCGGACAAACGCCCCATCTGCTCCAGCAGGTTGTCCGTCGCCCCAATGATCGTAGCAATGGGGGTCTTGAACTCATGTGAAAGGGAGTTCAGCAGGGTATTGTATAATTTCACGGTTTTGGCCTTCTCCTCTTTCTGACGGGCTATCTTTTCGATCTGTCTTATTTTATAGGTCAGGACCGCATTGACCAGGGCAATGACGAAGTACATGGACAGAAGTATCCTGTCCGCGGTATTGCCCACCCCGAAGTCATAGCGGGGCGGTAAAAAGAAATAATCCCAGATAAGGGCGCTGAGCAGGGCGGTCAGCAGGACGGGAAGGATGTCGAAGAACATGGCGATCAGCGAGAGAGTGAGCAGCAGTACAAAGGCCACCACTTCCGCTCGTATATAAGAGTAAAATAAAAAGCAGACGGCCGACACCAGGCATACGGACAGGATGCTGAACAGGTACTGGCGGGGCTGGCCAATCCTGAAGCCAATGAACGGTGTGACAAATATATCCTGCATTTAATATGACAATAATTTCAATATATGTAAATTATAAAATTAGTTTTTCAAAAACGATAGTTTAACAATTTTCATTTATATAAATATAATTACAATATAAATACAGCGACTACGATATTTCGTACCAGAGGCGAAAAATCGTCTTTTCAAGCCCCGGAAAGCGCATAAAAAAAGGAGGCCTTTGGGAAGGGCCTCCTTTGCTAAGTGTTAAATCGGAGCAAGCCAAATATTTAAATAATCTTAATGTTCAATTTCCTGCTCCTTCAGCCCATTGGCAGTAGCCACCAGCAGCGTGCCCTGTACATATTTCTCGTCGTGCTGGCTGGCATCCAGACCTTCTTCCTCTTCTTCGTCGCTGACACGCAGGGGAACAATGGCGTTGACTACCTTGAAGATCACGAAGGATACGGCGAAGGAATAGCCTACGGCGATGAGCATAGCCTTCAGCTGTGTGAAGAAGAAGGAAGCATTGCCATAAGCCCATCCGTCATTTCCAAGGGTATTGACAGCCTTGGTAGCAAATATACCCGTCATCAGCATACCGACCATACCACCGATGCCATGGCAGGGGAACACATCCAGGGTATCGTCCAGCACGGTCTTCGTAGCTTTGATATGTACCGCTACATTGCTGATAATAGCGGCAAATACGCCGATAAAGATACTTTGCGGCACGGCTACAAAACCCGCTGCAGGCGTGATAGCTACCAGTCCTACGACAGCGCCGACACAGAACCCGACCACGGAAGGCTTCTTGCCCCTGACCACGTCGAAGAACATCCAGGAGCAACCGGCAGCAGCGGCCGCGGTGTTGGTGGTGGAGAATGCGGATACAGACAATGCGTTGGCGGCGCCGGCAGAACCCGCGTTAAAGCCAAACCATCCGAACCACAGCAGACCCGTACCGATGAGCACATAAGGAATATTCGCGGGAGGAGTAGAGAGCTTCTGTATGTGCGCCTTTCTGCGTTTCAGCACCAGCGCACCAGCCAGGGCGGCGCAACCGGCAGAGATATGTACCACCGTACCACCGGCAAAGTCCAGGGCGCCCATCTTGGCCAGGAAGCCGTCCGGATGCCAGCTCCAGTGCGCCAGCGGAGCATATACCAGCAGGCTGAACAGCACCGTGAAAAGCACATAGGCAGAGAAACGCATACGCTCGGCAATGGCACCTACCACCAGCCCGGGAGTAATAATGGCAAACATTAATTGAAACATGGAGAACAATCCCTGGGGGATCGTGTTCGCCGCCGACCAGGGCTTGCCTGACAGTACATCCTTATAAAAGAGGTGTGTAAAGGGATTGCCGATGATCCCATGGATCGAATCCCCAAAACAAAGGCTGTATCCTACCACGATCCACAACACTCCTACCACGCCTGCCGCTACCACGCTCTTCATCATAGTGGAAAGTACATTCTTCCGATTGACCATGCCGCCATAGAAAAAGGCAAGACCGGGGGTCATCAAAAAAACCAGAGCGGTCGCTACCAGGATCCAGGCAATATCCGCCCCATTGTATTTTCCCTCGTCAAAAATGGGTAGCGTGGGAACAAATACGGCTGCAATGGCTACCACCAGCAGCGTAATAAATGGCAGTGTGCTTTTAAGAGTGAGTTTTGTCATAATCTCGTTGATTTCACGTTATAAAAAACTTTAATTCGTTGTAATTGAATGGAAAGTTATAAAGAATTTGTAAAACCAACTAAGATTAATGTATTATATAAAAATATAATAAATTAATAAAATTTGCACTAACTTTTCATAATGAGTAAATTACGCATATGACCATAAAAAAGGCACAAAAAACTTTTATTAATTCTTTATAAAAAGGGGGTGTAAATTGCAAAATTTTTATTATCTGGATCATATTTTCCGTTTGACAATATGATCCGGCGAATCTTGGCAGCAGGTCAGGCGCTGTCAACGCCCGAAGGGCCATCATTTAACGTTATTTTCACCCCGGGCTAAATTTTTGCCAAACACCGGGTGAAAATAACAATCCGTCGCCCTTTGACGTTAATATTCAAAACCTTGAAGATTGGCTATAAAGAAAAAACTCCCCAAAAAGATAACCCGTTGGGTCCGGATATTCTGGATAAGCTTTTTCAGCGGTCTCCTCGCTTTTATCCTTTTGCTCGTGCTCATCGTCATGGGCGCCTTTGGAAAGCTGCCCTCCCTGCATGAGCTCGAAAACCCTACGCTTGTCCTGGCTTCCGAAGTGTATGCCGACGATGGCAGTCCCATGGGAAAATATTATACGGAGAAGGGCAATCGTACCCACGTGGACTACAAGGATATTTCTCCCAATGTCATCCATGCGCTGGTAGCTACGGAAGACGAGCGCTTCTATGAACATTCCGGCATCGACGGCATCGGGGTCATGCGGGCGATATTGAAATTCGGAAGGGACGGTGGCGGCAGCACGATCACCCAGCAGTTGGCTCTGAATATGTTCAATGGGGAGCGATCGCACAACAAGTTCCGCAGAGGCATACAGAAATTAAAGGAATGGATCATCGCCATCCAGCTGGAACGCAATTTTACTAAGGAAGAGATCCTCGCTCTTTATCTGAATGACGTATCTTTTAGCGATAACGTATATGGCATCCGCGGCGCCGCCAGGACCTTTTTTCAAAAGGAGCCGGCCAATCTCAGCGTGGACGAGGCAGCCCTGCTGGTAGGTATGGTGAATAACCCCCGCTTCTTCAATCCCCGCACCAATCCCAAGGCGGCCATGATAAGAAGGAATACCGTGATCAACCGGATGGCGACCAACCACTATATCACGGAAGCCGATGCAGCTACTTTCAAGCAAAAACCCATCGATATAGGCCATTACCGCAAGCTGGACGAGAACAATGGCCTGGCACCCTATTTCCGGGATGTACTGCGGGGCGAGCTGAAGAAATGGTGCAAGGAGCATATGAACCCGGCTACGGGCGAGCCCTATAATCTCTACCAGGACGGTCTGAAGATCTATACCACCATCAATCCCCGCATGCAGCAGTATGCCGATGAAGCGGTGGCCCAGGCGATGCCCGTGTGGCAAAAGGTGCTGGACAATCAGCCCAATGTACGCAACGGCGATATCTGGAAAGGGCATCTCAACGTGCTGGAAGCAGCCATGCGCAGCAGCGAAAGATGGCGGGCGGAAGAAGAGGACAGCATGACAGCGCCGGAGATCCGTAACAGCTTCCACGTGCCGGTGAAAATGAAAGTATTTGCATGGAATGCCGCCCGGCAGAAAGACACGATCATGACGCCCCTGGACTCCATCAAATACTACCACCAGATGCTTCAGACGGGCTTTATGGTGATGGACCCGATCACGGGCGCCGTAAAAGCCTGGGTCGGCGGCATCGATTTCTCCAACTACAAGTTCGATCACGTCAATATCAATACCAAGCGACAGGTGGGAAGCTCCATCAAGCCCTTCCTGTATAGCCTGGCCATTGAGGACTTCAATTTCACGCCCCAGACGGAGTGCGAGGCGGTGCAGCAGTATTTTCCGGAATACAAGGCGTATGTGCCGGCAAGAGCCAATTCCAAGGTCAGCGGGACCCGCACCATGGCTACAGGGCTTGCCTGGTCCATCAACGAAGTGGCGGCCTATATCATGAAACAGTTTGGCCCTGATGGCCCCAAGCGCTTTGCCGAGTTCCTCCATCAGATGAATATCCCTACCGCCGTGCAGCCCTACCCTTCGCTGGCCCTGGGCGCCTGCGAGCTGTCCTTGTACGAGATGATGTGGGGATATACCGTATTCCCCTCGGAAGGCATCAGCACACAACCTTACTATATCACCCGCATCGAAGACAAACATGGCAATGTCCTGGAACGCTTCCAGCCCGACCACAAGGAGGTGCTGAACCGTCTCACGGCCTATACCATGACAAGGATGATGCAGGGCCCCGTGGATTTTGGTACGGCAGCAGGTCTGCGCCAACGTTTAGGCCTGGCCGAAATGGGCGGCAAGACGGGCACGACCAACGATAATTCGGATTGCTGGTTCCTTGGCTATACGCCTCAGCTGCAGGCAGGAGTATGGGTGGGCTGCGACGACCGCTTCATCCGCCTGGACGGCAGACGGGCGGACGGTGGCCACGTGGCGCGACCGGTATGGGAAGGCTTTTTCTCCAAAGCCCTGGCCGACGGCAAGCTGGGACTGGATAAGAAAGCGATCTTCGCCCGGCCGGACAGCACAGGTCCTCAATACGATTATACGAACCTCATCGAAAAGACGCCACCGCCGGGAGCTGAAGGCGTCGACCAGGGGAATGGGAATGCGAATCAATACCTGACGGCAGATACTACTTCTAAAACACGATCGAGTCAGTATTAATTCACTCGGGCTGCATGTGCAAGCTGACGCCTATCCTGGTCCAGGCATTGATATTGATGACGGCC
>DASZWE010000694.1:0-18088 GCA_035546735.1 Puia sp. | reverse complement strand
GGGCGGCCGTGGTTGCTGTCTTATGCTTACGGACCCGGTGCCGGACCGTGGATCTTTTAGCTACTGTACGGCGCTTATGAACAGCAGGCGGGGCTGGCTTTGCAACCTCCGTAGCCTCTCCGGCCGAAGCGGTGGCCCCTGAAGGATCGGTAGGGTCCTCTTCATCGAAGTTGTTCCGTCCCTGACGGTAATCCCCGAAAAGATCTACCAGCGCCTTGGCGGAATATATCCTTTTATAGTCATTGTTGCAAAGGGCGATGATAGTGGCGTCCTCGTCCAGCATGCGAATAAATACCGTGCGATTGCCATGCCACCAGCCATTGTGGTAAATAAGCTTTTTACCATTAGGTATCAGCAGCATACGCCATCCCAGGCCATAATTGCGCTGACCGGGCTTTTCGAAGCTGTATCCCGCATAGGCGCTGTCCAGTACGTCCTTTGTGAAAAACCGACCATCACGCAAAGCCTGGTCCCATTTGTACAGGTCGCGGACCGTGCTGAAGATATTCTTATCTCCGTATACCAGGTCCAGGAACTCAAAACGGAATTTTTTGCCCGTCTGATAATAGGATTGCATTGCCGTGGCCGAATCCGCCAGCGTGAAGACATAAGTATCCTGCATCTTCAATGGCTGGAAAAAGGTCCTGGAAAGATAATCGGGATAGGAGAGTCCCGAGGTCTTTTCTATTATCAGGGCCAGCAGGGCGTAGTTGGTATTGGAATATTCAAAATGTTTACCCGCGGGTCTGTCTCTTGTCTCCTGCGGATGAGCGATGATATATTGTAGTACATCCGCGTTGGTAAGGAGCTTATGCTTGTCCCAGCCGCTACGGTCCATAAAGTGAACATAGTTGCGCAGACCGCTGCGATGGCTTAACAACATCTGAATAGTGGTAATGCTGTCGGGGAATCCTGTCAGGTATTTGGCAACGGGGTCATGTATATCCAGCTTGCCATCCTCCCACAATTTCAAGGTGGCCATGGCAGTGAAGGTCTTGGATACAGAAGCAAGATGAAAGGCCGTATGTTCATCCAGGGAGTCCTTCTTTTTTTCAGGGTATTTGAACCCTTTATATTTCTCGTATAAAATAACGCCTTTTTGGGCAACAAGGACACTTCCGTTGAATCTTCCTGCAGTTATCGAATCAAAAAAATGACCGGCTATGGATGAATAATGATGAAGCTCCACTTCTGTCAAAGGCGGAGTGGTGCTATTAGCGGGCGCCAGCGTGTCTTTCGCGGCCGTTGAAGAGGGTTGCGCGGCCTGACCACAGGATGCGAACAGGGTTACGGATAATACTAAAAAACCAATCACTTTCAACAGGAATAATATTTTTGGGTTAGAAAACGGCAAAATTAAAAGAATCCGATGTTACTTTGCATCTCCAATTCGGAAATGTAACGCAAAAAGAAGGGCAAAATTATGGTAGATAAAAAATCTACGAGTTATCCCAAAGAAAAGATTAACATACTTTTCTTAGAAAACATAAGTGATACTGCTGTAAAGTTTTTTAAAGAGGCTGGATATGCCTCTGTACGCAAGCTGGGAGGCGCTTTATCAGAAGAGCAGCTGATCAATGAAGTAAAGGACGTGCACCTGCTGGGCATCCGATCAAAGACCCAGATCACGCCTAAAGTGCTGGATGCTGCCAGGAAGCTGCAGGCCATTGGCTGCTTTTGCATCGGGGTCAACCAGGTGGACCTGAAATCCGCCACCAACCATGGCGTAACCGTATTCAACGCACCCTATTCCAATACCCGGAGTGTCGCCGAGCTGGTCATCGGGCTGGCTGTCATGCTGATCCGCCGTATCCCGGACAAAAGCAAGGCGGCACATGACGGCGTTTGGCTGAAAGAAGCTAAAGGAAGTTATGAGTTGAGAGGTAAAACACTGGGAATCATAGGATACGGAAATATTGGCACCCAGGTGAGCGTTCTCGCGGAAGCTATGGGCATGAAGGTGATCTTCTATGACACCGTGACCAAGCTGCCTTTGGGTAATGCCGTTGCTAAAAAGACACTCAAGGAAGTGGTCAGCCAGGCCGATATCATAACCCTGCATGTGCCCGATACGGCACAGACAAGGAACATGATCAACAAGAACGTTATCAGGCAGTTCAAGAAAGGTAGCATCCTGTTGAACTATGCCCGGGGTGGCGTCGTCGATCTCGAAGGGCTGGCCAAAGGGCTGCAGGAAGGGCAGTTCTCCGGGGCCGCCGTCGACGTATATCCTTGGGAACCAGAGAAGAATGGGGACAAATTCCAAACTCCGCTTCAGCATCTGCCCAACGTGATCCTGACCCCTCACATCGGAGGATCAACAGAAGAAGCCCAGGAAAATATAGGCGCGGATGTCAGCAACAAGCTTTTTCAATACCTGGAGACGGGGATGACCATCGGCAGCCATACCGTGCCACCGCTGAGCCTGCCCCATCAGGAAGGCACGCATCGTATCCTGCATATCCATAAGAATGTGCCGGGAGTGCTGTCGGAGATCAATACCACGCTGTCCAAACACAACATCAATATCCTTGGTCAGTACCTGAAGACCAATGACGAGATAGGTTATGTGGTATTGGATGTGGACAATAGACTGTCCAAACAGGCGCTGGAGCTGTTGAAAGGAGTAAAGCAAACCATAAAAACAAGGCTTCTTTATTAATCTGGCTACCAATACCTTAAAAAGGAAGCCGTCCATTAAAATTGAAGGCGCGACCACCTTTTTTAACGGCCGAATGGCGTAAGCTCGTCATGGCCAACTATCCCGTGGATCCGTTGATCCTGCGGCCCTATCTACCTGCTTATACAGAGCTGGATGAATGGAAGGGGCAGACCTACGTGAGCCTGGTAGGGTTTATGTTCCGCCAGGTGCGGGTCAAAGGTCTGCGGATACCTTATCATACCGAATTCCCCGAAGTCAATCTACGATTTTATGTCCGCCATGTGCAGGATGACCAATGGAAAAGGGGAGTGGTCTTTATCAATGAGATCGTCCCCAAACCTATCATCGCCTGGGTGGCCAATACTTTGTTCCGCGAACATTACAGGACCCTGCTCATGCAACATGAGGACCGTACGGAAGGGGAGGACCTGCGGGTAGGCTATCAATGGAAATACGAGAATCATTGGAACAGGCTCACTGTAGACGCCGGCGCTGTACCCGTTGCCCTGGCACCCGGGAGTAAGGAAGAATTTATCACCGAACATTTTTGGGGGTATGCATCCATGGGGGCGACGTATTGCGGGGAGTACGAAGTAGCTCATCCCCGATGGAATATACATCCGGTGAAAAGCCATGACATTTCATGCGATTTTAGAGGTCTCTATGGTAAAGCATTTGCCACCCTCAGCGGGCAGGAGCCTGCCTCCGTCTTTTTAGCGGAAGGTTCGCCGATAAAAGTATATCCCAAAAAACGTATCGGCTAAGCTCCCATCGCCTTCAGCGCCTTTTTGGCCCGGCTGCGAGTGGATATAGCCTCACTGTATAGCTCAATGGCCAGGCGGCACGCTGGGTGATGCGATATTCGCCTTTGAAGAAAAGATCCATCAATGCTGCAAAACGGTCTTATCCTCAGAGTTGATAGGCCTTCTCCAATTGCCCTATCCAACGAAGCAGCAGCGCCAGAGGAATAAGACCTAATATTCCAAAACAGCAATCGACTACGACGTGATACCAGGGGATCCCGCGGATAGGACCCGCGATACAGGCCAGCGGCAGCACAGCGAGACACGCCAGCATGGCCCAGTGAATGACCCATTTGTTCTTTATAGGATCGCGATAAGGCCCGATAAATATGAGTGCGATGACGAGGTGGGCAAAGGCCAGCCAGTCGAATCCATAAAAGAGAAAGGGATAGGTATGCTGCGTATCCCGGACGCCCTGCCATACTTCCCGTAACCAGTCATGTCCAGGTCCCTGATAGGGTGTGTGGCCTTCCAGCATCCATCTCAATTCAGAATATACGGGGAAGGCGGTTGCTCCGCTGACCACAAGGACGACCATAAAAAAAATGAGCAGGCAGCGGATCTTGAATAACAGTTTTGAAGGGTTCATAATAACTACGGTTGGGTCAAATAAAGTTAAGTATTTTGCACTACAATTTTCGCTACATGGCTTACGCTCCTGCTTCTAATCGTTATCAATCCATGGAATACCGTCGCTGTGGCAACAGCGGGCTGAAGCTGCCAGCCGTATCGCTGGGGCTATGGCATAATTTCGGTGGTGTGGATATGTTAGAAAACTGCCGCAAGATCCTGTATCTGGCTTTTGACTCAGGTATAACACATTTTGATCTGGCTAACAATTACGGCCCACCGCCCGGATCCGCAGAAGAGAATTTCGGACGGATACTACGCCAGGACTTTCATGGCTATCGCGACCAGATGATCATTTCCACCAAGGCGGGGTATTATATGTGGGAAGGGCCTTATGGGGACTGGGGTTCTAAAAAGTACCTCGTATCGAGCCTGGACCAGAGCCTGAAGAGGATGGGGCTCGATTATGTAGACATCTTTTATCATCACCGGCCCGATCCCGACACTCCTCTGGAGGAGACGATGGCAACGCTGGACCTGATAGTCCGACAAGGTAAGGCATTGTATGTGGGCCTGTCCAACTATCGCGCGGAAGAGGCTGCCCGGGCCTTTGCTATATTGAAAAAGCTGGGGACACCCTGTCTTATTCATCAGCCAAAATATTCCATGTTCGAGCGCTGGGTGGAAGGAGGATTGCTCCAGCTGCTGGAAAAGGAGGGCGTCGGCTGTATCCCATTTTCTCCGTTGGCCCAGGGGCTGCTCACCAATAAATACCTGAAAGGAATACCAGAGGATTCCCGGGCGCATAAGCCGCATGGCTTTTTAAAAGAGGAACAGGTCACGCCTGAGGTCCTGGGGAAGATAGGACAGCTGAACGAAATGGCCATAAAAAGGGACCAGACACTGGCGCAAATGGCCCTGGCCTGGATACTGAGAGACAAACGCATCACTTCCGTACTCATCGGCGTTAGCAAACCCGGGCAGGTGACGGATTCATTGCAAAGCTTCCGGAATACCTGGTTCAGCGAGGAGGAGCTGAGCCGCATCGAAGAGATACTGAAATAGTGTCAACCAGAGAGTTATTAGAGAAACAGGAACTTTTCCCATGCGGGGAAACGTATTCTTACGATTGGAAAAATAAGGCCTCACCGACAAAATACACTTCATTCATTTTCAGCATATTGAATAGTGGCATGGGGGTTGGATACACTTATACAAATACGCACCTCATGAAACAGATCTACCTCTATCTTGCCTGCCTCCTGCTTAGCCTGGCAGCGCATGCCGACAAGGGCCACAAAGCCGACAAGGCAGCCGTAAAAACAGGTTCCGTTGAATTCAGGTTCAACAATCTGGCTCCTGCTGAAGCGCACAAAGATTCCGTGCTTATCATTTTCGACCGTTGTAATCGTACGGGCGCCGGTGTCATCTACAAAGTATTCTCTGTTGACGAGAACGGAAACATCATCATCGATGGCGTACCGGAAGGTAAGTATTTCGTGACCATCCAGGGTCTGGGTCTTCACCGCGATCGCATGGAAGCTGTTGTAACCGTCAAATCTCAGAAGAATCGCGAGATGTCCATTAAAATGGAAGATTCCGAAGAGTTCTCCAGAGACAATGTAGTTATTCCTTCGTCCAAGACCGACCTTGCCTCTCTGTCCATCGTGAACATGAAGTAGTTCTTTCTTCCTCTATCCTTCCTTTCGACAATATCCCCCGAAAAACAGGCTCCCAGCCGTTAGAAAAAAGAGTCCTGATAATAAGATCAGCTCATCCGACAGAACGCCGAAGTACAATATCCCGAAGATCCCAAGGCTTAATTTTATAAAACCGCTGCGTCGCAACGAAATGATGAACAGACAGCTGTTCAATAGCAGCAAAGTGCTATATCCCGCTAATACAAATCCAAGCGCATCCTTGATCCGAATATGATCGGGTATTAACCAGCCGATGGTAATAATTTCCGGTAAAAATACCAGGAGGTAAAGGATCATGTATTGCAGAAGGCGTTTGAATAAGGTCACCGGCATGCTACGATAGAAAAGCAATTTCTCTTCTTCCATCCTGCGCGTCCCGTATATGAGCGCGCCATGTCCGAGCAGCGCCACACTAAAGAACAAAAAAGGCATACGTACATCATAATCCTCCGGCGTTTGTATTTTCAACAACAGGTACAATACCCCGCAACCAAACAGCTTTATGCCAGCCAGCAGAGCTTTATGCTGTGTCACCAGACCTCGGAATAAAAAGGACCAGTAAGGTATATATTCCTTTCGCATGGTTTTCCGGTACAGAAGAGGCAGGCGTGTCAATCTGCCGGCGTAAAACAGCTCACACCAGTACAGTGCGGTACTGATCAGGCAAACCCATACTATAAAGCAAATGATAAGGATGGCAACGGACCAGGCAGCCTGGATACAGGCTATGGCGACGACGGCTGCGGCATACAGCAGGATGGGCAAAAAGAAGATAATCTGTACCTCCAGCAGCAGCAGGAAAGCGCTTATTCTTCCCATGAGGGACAATATATGCAAAAAGGCATGATCAGGACTTTGAAGGACACCGATGATCCACCGGATGCATTTTATGGCATACAGCAGCCAGCCCAAAAGCACCAGGGCCAGCAATGCCGGCGCATGAAGAATGCCGAGAATGATAGCATAGTGATAAGCCGGCTGCTGGGATGGCGCGACGATGCCAAAGAAGAACAGGAAAAAGAAAAGGAAGAAGCCCCCATTTTGCCGATAGTATTGCCGGATCAGCGCTTTCCACAATATCGAGCGGGAGCGGTTCATGCTAAAGCCAGGGTTTCGATGGTTTGATCCCGGATGATTATTTTCCTGTCTATGGGAAGGGATGACATAACTACATCCTGGTGAGAAGTAAACAAAATGCTGCAACCCCGTCCACGCTGGTCGCGGATCATTTCATACAGCAGCTGCACACTGGCTGTATCGAGCGTAACAAGCGGCTCATCCAGCACAATGAGGGAAGGGGAGCCAAGAAAGGCGAGCACAATGGATAATTTTTTGATCATTCCATCGGACCAGGAGCCGATGCGGGTCGGAATATAAGCCGCCATCGAGAAGGCCGCAATAAGCTGCTCCACCTGTGAAAAGGGCGCTTTCCGAACGGAAAGATAAAGGGACAGCAGATCATTGCCTGTGAGAAAAGCGGGATACCGGGGTTCGGCATCTGCCCAACCGACCGCGCGACGATAGGCGATGGGGTCATGACGAAGACTGTGTCCTTCCAGACGGATGTCTCCCTTGAAGGAAATAATACCCGCGATGATACGAAGTAATGTTGTTTTGCCCGAGCCGTTGGATCCTTGCAGCCAGTAGGCTCCCCGGTCCAGCCGACAGGAAGGGATGGAGAGGATCGGACGCGAGCCGTATGATTTTTCAAGCTGTATGAATTCGAGCATATACCGTTAGTAGGCACGCCCGGGAAATAGTTACTCGAATACCACGGTTTTATTTTCATACACGAGCACTCTGTCATCGAATACCAGCCGAAGCGCTTTGGCGAGAACGGATGTTTCTATCTCCTTGCCTGCCCGCATCATATCTGCCGCAGTATAGGAGTGACTCACGGGTATGATCTGCTGTGCGATGATAGGGCCTTCGTCCAGCTGGTCGGTGACAAAATGTGCAGTGGCGCCGATGAGCTTGACGCCCCGTTCGAATGCCTGGCGATAAGGATTGGCACCGACAAAGGCGGGGAGAAAGGAGTGATGGATATTGATGATGCGTGCTGGGAATGTCTGTATAAAGGCGGGGGATAGGATGCGCATGAACTTGGCCAGGACAATATAGTCGGGCTGGTGCGGTAGCAGGATATCCAGGATATGCTGCTCAAAAGCTTCTTTTTCCATTTGCTGGTGAGAGATATGAGAAAAGGGTATCTCAAATCTCCTGCAGATATCTTCCAGCGCAGGGTAATTGCCGATGACATGCTGGACGGAAGCGCCCAATGTCTTAAAATGGTTGCGGATGAGAATATCGGAGAGACAATGATATTCTTTCGTCACCATTACCACGATCTTTTTCTCCGGCTGTGGATTGATGGAAATAACAGCATCTTCCGGAAGAAGAGGAGACAGCTTCTCACGTAGCTGTTCCTTCGACGTTTCTTTATCCACTTCGATGCGGATAAAAAAGCGATTTTCCGTGGGGTCGACATGCTCGCGAAGAGTCATGATATTGAGCTGCTCCCGGGCCAGAATGCCTGATATGGCGGCCACGAGTCCAACCTGGTCCTTGCATTGAATAACGACAATCATCCCGACAATATCGGAAGAATGACTGATCTTTTATCTGGCTTTTTGGGAGATTTCCGAGCGGATCAGGAATGGGAAAATTCCCATTTTAGGAAATTTGTCTGAAAATTAGAAACCGGACAAAATAAGTGGCGGAGCATTGCGTTGATTATTAATTATTTGAAAAATGGCATGCAAGTCGATAATAAAATTGATATAAAAAGCAAGTATTATGACCCGGTATTCTTTGGTTGTGAATAAAAGGGGCACCATACTTTCCTTTAAGGTGGTAGATGCCGATCCGAAACTGTTTCCGGTAAAAGACATGACCGGGCGTCATTTTAGCCGCCTGATCGGAGATGATTGCAGAAAAGATCTGGGACATATCCTGCACGAGATTTCCAGGAGCCGTCAGGCCGGCAGCTTTCGGACTTTTTTTGGCCCGAGAGGTTCTCATGCCGGTGCGGTGGTTGAGTGGACGGTTCAGCCAAAGCCAGGAAATATCTTCTCGACGACTCGTTTTGAAATGATTGGGAAAGATCCTGAATAGCAGCACATTAGCTAACCTTTGACCATAGACCCGGGCCGTTGCCCGGGTTGTTTTTTGTCTTATAATTAACATTATGTTAAATAGAAGTAAGGCAACAAACGCCTATTTCCCCATCCAGCTATTAAACCCGATACTTTCCTCTTCTATAATCTTACTTCCGTTCCAGCATCTGTAAGATCCCGTCCGTATCCGGGATAATTATCACCCGGGTACGCCGGTCGGCTGTCACTCCGCCAGCGGAGGTGGAGTCTGTCGTCGCAGCCGGCATAAGCTCTTGCGTGCGACCGGCAGCAGTCATCCTCGAAGGCGCGATATGATAGTCGTTCTGAAGCATGCGGACGATGGCGGTAGCTCTTTTAACGCTGATGTCCCAGCTGTCCGGCAGGGAGTCCTGTGTGGACGCCAGGCTATCGGCATGCCCTTCGACGGTAAATCCTGCCTCGGGCACGTCATTGAACACCCTTGCCAGCCGGCCTATCACCGACCTGGCCCTGGCGGTAAGCGCATAGCTATTGCTGTCAGTGAACAGCAGACTGTCCGCAATGTCCACGGAGACCGTTCCTTTCTCCACCTTTATCCGGACATCCTGGTCCCCATACCCTCCCATATAAGCCTTCAGGTTCATCAATGCCACCAGGTTCACCGAATCGCGATGCGAAACGGCGGCCCGCAGATCTTGTATATAGCTGTCCTTGGCGCCTATATTATCGATCGACTTTTTCAGGCTCTCCGCCTGGGCGCTGCTCAGCGCCGAAAGGTCCACCAGCTGCTTCCTCAACGTGGTGATGTTCTCCTTGCTGGCATTCAGCTCGAGCTCCTGGCTTTTCAGCTGGTTCTGTGCTGCCGTCTTTTGCTTGTTGAGATCGCTGTTGACATCCTGGCAGGTCTTCAACGTCCGTTGCGTCCACGCATACAGGGAGTCGGTCTTTTGCGCCTGCTGCTGTAAAGCTTTATATTTTCCGGTAGGGACACAGGATACGGCAACGGATGAAAGAAATATGAGATAGATATAGGCCGGTCGCATAAAAGGGTTTTACAATTGGGCCCAAAGGTAACGCGCCGGCGCCTATTCAACAAGCCCCTGGTGATAAACACCCTTCAGGAATTCGGCGGTCCGGGTCGGCTTGCGTCCAAGCACCTGTTCCAGGTCATTCGATACCTCATCGAACTCCCCTGCCTTTATGGCCGTCGCAAAACCAGCCACGACGCCGATGATCTCAGCAGGAACGCCGGCCCTCGTCAACGCAGCATTGAATTCTTCCAGGGACGGAGAATGATAAACAATGGGCAGCCCTGTAGCGTCGGAAATACATTTGACCACCTCGTGATAAGAAACGGCTTCAGCGCCCGTTAGCACCAGCGTCCTATTGTCGTATCGCCCGGTAGCGTCGAGCAGCACATTGGCTCCCGCCTCGGCGAGATCCGTACGCACCGCAAAGGCGGTCCTGCCATCGCCCGCAGGCTGGTAAAGAGTCTTTGTCTCCAGTAGCGTAGGACCGGAAAATATCGGGATCATATCCGCATAAATGCCATGCTGAAGAATGGTGTAGACAAGCCCGGAAGCTTTCAACAGATCTTCGGTCTCCAGGTGCGACTGAGCGACAAAGGCAATGGGAGAAGCTGCTGTTTCGTCCTTATGCTGGAAGCTGGTATACACTACCTGCCGCACACCTGCCTCTTTCGCGGCCCGTACCACCTTCTCATGCTGCGGCATGCGGTGCGCAATATCGTTCCCCGATACGAAATACAGCTTATCGATCCCCCTGAAAGCGCTGACCAGGGAAGGCTGCTCGCTGTAATCGCCTGTCCTTACTTCCACGCCACTGGCCGCGAGCCCGGCGGCCTTGTCCACATTACGGACCAGTGCAACAATGCGTTCCGGTGATGTTTTTTTAAGAAGGCTGTCAATAACTGCTGAACCCAAGGGGCCTGTGGCGCCCGTTATCATGATCTTTTTCATTTTTATTACTTACTTTTGGTAAGTCAAAGGTAAAAGGAGAGTGAACGCCGGACAAGAAGGCACGTGAATGTGACCAGCTCACCTGGAAGAAACTATTGTTGAAATTCAACTTGTAAAAGATGAAAAATAATTTAGAAAATTTTTCCCCTTCGGAGAAATGTCCCGTGCGAAATGTCCTGGACAGGTTTGGAGACAAATGGTCGATCCTCATCGTGCTTGTGTTGGGCAGCGCCGGCAAGCTCCGGTTTAATGAATTGCACAAGGCCATCGGGGACATCTCCCAGAAAATGCTCACTACTACCCTGCGCACCCTGGAAGCCGACGGACTCATATCGAGAAGGGTTTTCGCGGAAATACCGCCAAGAGTGGAATATGAGCTGACGGACATCGGACATAGCCTGGTCCCCCATATCCACAATCTCTCCAAATGGGCCGACGAGCATATGCCGGCCATCCGGCGGTCGAGAAAAAGATTCCAGCAGGTGTAACTTTCTATCTCGGCAAATGTTCCACTACCAGGACGCAGCCGGACAGCCATTGTATCGATAACGAACACTTGGCTCTCAATAGGCCACACAAATGACTCGTTATCAACAAGTAACAATCCGGCATTTCATTAGTGGGAAAAACACAAAAACGCCGCATGCTAAAGAATTATTTTAAGATCGCCTGGCGGAACCTGTTCCGTCACAAAGGTTTTGCCGCCAGCAACCTGCTGGGTCTTACCATTGGGATGACCTGTAGTATTCTTATTTTCTTATGGGTGCATGATGAGGTGTCCTACGACAGGTTTCACAACAACTATGATAATATCTATCAGATAATAGCCAACCGGGATTTCAAGAATCATGTCTTTACGGACAGGAACATGGTATTCCCGCTGGCGAAGACACTGGAGTCGGGCTATCCCAATGTCAGGAATGCCGTGGAGATGAGCTATCCGAATGATCATATCATTCAGTACGGGGACACCAGGCTGAAAAAGAGCGGTTATACTGTAAGCGAGCATTTCTTTGACGTCTTCACATGGAAGTTCATCCGGGGCAATGCGGCCATGGCCATTACCGACCCATCTTCCATTGTGCTGACGCAGTCGGCGGCCAAAGCTTTCTTCGGAAAGGAGAACCCTATCAATAAGACGCTGAAGATCGACAACGATCGGAACTACAAGGTTACGGCCATCGTAGCAGACGCGCCGGACAACTCCACTTTCAAATTCGATTTTGTGACCCTGTTCGACTACTCACAAATGCAGCGGCAAATGGCCGAATGGCGTAACTCTTCCTGGAATGTTTTCGTACAGGTGACGCCGGGCAGCTCACAGGCCCAGCTGGAAAAAGAGGCCAACGATGTCATGTTCTCCCATAACCAGGACAAGATCAGCAAATACTTTGCCTGGCCCATGAAGAAATGGAGGCTGTACAGTGATTTCAAGGACGGAAAAAGTGTGGGAGGAATGATCGAATATGTACGGCTGTTCACAGTCGTGGCCATCATCATCCTGCTGATAGCCTGTATCAATTTCATGAACCTGAGCACGGCCCGTTCGGAACAACGGGCAAAGGAGGTAGGTATCCGCAAAACCCTTGGTTCGGACAGAAAGCAATTGCGCTGGCAGTTCCTTTTTGAATCCATCATCCTCACTTTTATCGCCTTTGTCTTTTCCATGTTGCTGGTGCTGCTGCTGCTGCCCGCCTTCAATACGATGGTAGACAAGCAGATGACGATCCGTCCGGGCGACCCGGTTTTTTGGGCGGGCGTCGTCACGATCATTTTATTCACCGGCTTTGTGGCAGGCAGCTATCCTGCTTTCTATCTTTCTTCCTTTAATCCTGTAAAAGTGCTGAAAGGTACTTTCCTTGCCGGGAGAAAGGCCATACTTCCCCGGCGGGTCCTCGTCGTAGGACAGTTCGTGATCTCTATACTGCTGATCTCAGCCACCATTATCGTCTACCGGCAACTACAATATGTCAAGAACCGGGATCTGGGCTATGATCCCAACAACCTGATCATGATATCCCAGGATGCCGATCTCGGCAAGAACTATGAGGCATTGAAACAGGAATTTATCAACACGGGCATGGTAGCTTCGGTGACGCGTACCCTCTCCCCTGTCACGGACATCTGGTGGAGAAGCCCTTCCCCGGACTGGGAGGAGAAGCCGGCAGGCATGGAGATCATTTTTTGCGGACAGGCGGCTGATAAGGATTATGCCAAAACGCTGGGTGTAAAAATGTTGGAAGGAAAGGATTTTTCCGGAACGCCCGCCGACTCCGGAACCATGCTGCTGAACAAGGCGGCGGTGGATGCCATGCACCTGGTCAATCCTGTTGGACATATTCTCAGGTACGGTCCCCGCAAGTTCACTGTCATTGGCGTCACGGATAATGTCGTCATGGAGAGTCCCTATAAGCCCGTTGATCCGCTGATGATCTATTACCAGCCTTTCAATACCGCCAATATCAGCATCCGGCTGAATAAGGGAGCCTCTCCGCAAAAAGCGATCGCTGCCATAGAGCCCATCGTAAAAAAGTTCAGCCCTTCCACCCTCTTCGAGTATAGATTTGCAGACGAGGAGTTCGGTAAGAAATTTCTTACGGAGGAGCTGATCAGCAAGATCACGGATATATTTGCCGGGCTGGCCATTTTCATCTGCTGTCTGGGATTGGCAGGGCTGGCGTCCTTCACCATCGAAAAGCGGATAAAGGAGATTGGTATCCGAAAAGTATTGGGGGCGACTGTTTCCCAGCTGCTGTTATTGCTGTCAAAGGAATTCCTCAAGCTGGTGCTGCTGGCCTTTGTCATTGCCGTCCCCCTCACGTGGTGGGCCATGGACAACTGGCTGGCAAAATATACATTCCGGATATCCATCAGTCCATGGGTCTTTGCTCTTGTCGGAGGCGTTATCTTACTACTGACCCTGATGGTAGTGTGCCTGAATACAGTGAGGGCGGCCGTGCGAAATCCTGTGAAGAGCTTGCGGACAGAGTAAGCAGTTTACGAACGGAGTGATCGCAACGACCATTTCTTCAATAAATTCATCAGCCTGTCCAGCTGCAGGGGCTTGCTGATATAGTCGTCCATTCCCGCGGCCAGGCATGCCTGCCTGTCCTCTTCCTGCGCATCTGCCGTGAGTGCAATGATGACAGGCTGTTCGCCGCCTCGACTGCGGATCAGGCGGGTAGCTTCCAAACCATCCATCACGGGCATCTGCACATCCATGAAGACGATGTCGAACTCCTGCTCGCCCAGCTTATCGATGGCCTCCTGGCCATTTTCTGCCATGACGGGGTCATAGCCCAGCTTGCCAAGCACATGACCGATCAGCTGCCTGTTGACAAGATTGTCCTCGGCAATGAGTATGCGTAGCGGAAAGTTTCCGGCAAATCCGTCGGAAAGCTTTTGCGGATGCTGTTCCTCCTGTCCCGGAAAAGCCTGATGACCTTGCAGGAGACGGGCGATATATTTGAGCAGCAGATGATGCTTTACGGGCTTGTTTAGCACGGCCTGGAAAAGATCGGGATATTTTCTTCTCGTCTCGTTACCCACGGAACTGAGCAATAAGATGGGCATATCATTATTTCCTGTTCTCAGGGTCTTTGCCAGGGCGATGCCATCCATCTCCGGCATATGCAGGTCGGATATCACCAGGTCCACCCGGTGCCGGTCCAGCATGCTCAGCGCTTCTCTGCCGGAGGAGGCCAGCAGGGGGCGTATCTTCCATTGCTGGAGCAGGCGTTGCAGAATGGTACGATTGGTCATATTATCGTCCACCACCAGCACGCTGCTGCCTTCCAGATCGGAGACCTGTGCAGGTGCTTCTTTTTCGTGAATAGCATGTCCCTTGTCCATCCGAACATAGAACGTAAAAGTGGTGCCCGCTCCCTCCCTGCTTTCTACCTTGATATCGCCTCCCATGATCCGGATGAGCTTTTCACTGATGGTCAGTCCCAGCCCCGTACCGCCATATTTGCGGGTGGTGGAGGAGTCGGCCTGTGTGAAGGCCTTGAAGAGCCTGTTCAGCTTTTCCGGAGGAATACCGATGCCGGTGTCCCTTACTTCGAACTCCAGCAGCAATCCCTCCTCTTCCGGACGATCCAGCAGATTAGCGCCCACATACACTTCACCTTTGGCCGTAAACTTTACTGCATTACCCACCAGGTTTATCAATATCTGCTTAAGGCGGATGTCATCCCCATGGATATATTCCGGCACCAGGGGGCATATCTCATATGCCAGCTCGATACCAGTCCTGGCAGCCCTGTCGGAGAAGACATTCAGGACCTCTTCCACCGAAGAACGTATTTCGAAATCGTGCGGATCCAGCTCCATGCTGCCGGCTTCGATCTTGGAGAAATCCAGGATATCGTTGATGACGGACATGAGGCTTTCCCCGCAGCTGCGGATGGTAGTGGCATATTCCTCCTGTTCATCCGTCAGCGGGGTCTGGAACAACAGGGAGGACATGCCGATGACGCCGTTAAGCGGTGTCCTGATCTCATGGCTCATGGTGGCCAGAAAAGCGCTCTTGGCGCGGTTGGCCGTCTCGGCCTGTAGCGTACGTTCAGCAACCAGCCGCTCCAATATGATCTTTTGTTTTTGAATACGGTAGATACGCCGTCGGTAGAGTAAATACAAGGCGCCGCACAGGAACAACAGGCCGCCGATCCTGAACCACCAGGTTTGCCACCAGGGTGGCCGTATCACCAGCTGAAGGGTATATATTTTGTCCGACCAGGCTCCCCTGCTATCCCAACCCTTGACCTTAAAGGTATAGGTTCCGGGATCGAGGTTGGTATAGGTGGCGGTATGCCTTAGGTCGGATTCATTCCAACCCTTGTCGAAGCCTTCCAGCATATAAGCATATTGCTTTTTACGGGCCATGGTATAATTCAGGGAGGCAAATTCGAAAGAAATGATGGAGCTGGAATAAGGCAACGTGATCTGCCGGGTGAAAGTGATATTATTCTTTAACGGAGACGGGTCCTTATCGTCACGTGCAATGGGTACATCTTTGGCAAAAAGCTGGAACCGTGTCATGACCAGCGGCGGATCGAATCGGCTTTCATGCAGGCTGTCCGGAAGAAAAAGATTGAATCCATTGCTCCCTCCGAAATAAAGCGACCCGTTGCTGCTGCGAATACAGGAATGCGCCTTGAACTCATCGCCCTGCAGACCATCGGCAATAGAGAAGTTCTTAAAAGTATGGGTAGACGGTGTGAAGCGGGAAATGCCCTTCAGCGTGCTGACCCATATATTTCCCTTTCTGTCCTGTAAAATGCTCATAATCGTATTGTCAGAAAGGCCATTTTCAATAAAATAAGAGGTGAATTTCCCCGTATGGCTGTCCAGACAGTCGAGGCCGGCGCTGGTGCCGACCCAGATATTGCCTTGTACGTCTTCCAGGAGGCAGTTGATGCTATTGCTGGAAAGGCTGTTCTGGCTTTCGTTGTGTGAGAAATGGATAAATTTCCAGGTTTTCTTATCCAGCATATCCAGTCCCTTGTCATAAGTCGCGATCCAGAGTCTTCCCCTGGAGTCGCCCATCATACACCGTACCCGATCGCTGCTGAGATGGCTATTGGCGTGCGTGAAATGACGGAAGGATGGCTTGCCGGGGTGATACAGGTCGATGCCCGTGCCATATACCGCCAGCCAAACATCTCCATCCGGGTCTATCATCATATTGTCGATATTATTCCCGCTGATGGAGTTGGAATCACCGGGATCATTCCGGAACGCATGAATGATCTTATGCTGTTTGTCCATGACATCGAGCCCCGCGCCCACAGTGCCTATCCAAAGATTGCCTTCCCTGTCTGTCAGCAGGCTTTGTACATAATCGCTGGCAATGGTAGAAGCGCCACCGGTTCGATGGCGAAAAACAGTGAACCCGCCTGTCGAAGGTTCGAAGAGGTCCAGCCCTCCCCCATCCGTGCCTATCCAGATCTGCCCCTGATTGTTTTCTGAAAAGGCAAGGACATTGTTGTTGCTCAGCGAAGAGCCGGAAGTGTTGCGACGGTAATGGGGAATGAGCGCAGCGTCCCTGTTGCTGAGGTTGATCCCTCCGCTGTATGTTCCTACCCACATATTGTCATTCCTGTCCTTATAGATGGAATAGACAGAATTGTTGCTCAGGGAGGCGTTGTCTATATCGTCGCTGACATATGTGCGAAAGCTTTGTGTATGGGGATTGAAAATGCTCAGCCCTCCATTCTCCGTGCCGATCCAGATATTGCCACCGGCATCTTCGGACAGACAAAGCACGATATCCAGCGGCAGCGTAGCCGGGTCCCTGGGGTTGTTCCTGTAATGCCGGAAGGAATTGGTAGCCGGCTGATAACAATCAAGCCCTCCACCCCTGGTGCCTATCCATAGCCGTCCATAGCTGTCCTGGAAGAGACAACGGGCATTGTTGTACGTAAGGGAGCCGGGATTACGCGGGTCGTGGACATAGCGGGTAAACTTCTCCGTGGCGGGATCCAGCCGGCATATACCTCCGCGGAAGGTAGCCGCCCACAGCTGATGATCCCTGTCCTCGAGCACATCGGTGACATCGTCGTCGGAAAGGCTGTTGGGCCGGGTGGCGTCCTGTTTGAAGATGCGGCAGCTGCCGGTGGCAGGGTCCATCCTGTTGAGACCGCCGCTTTCCGTCCCGACCCAGAGATGGCCGGCCCGGTCCAGCGTGATACAATTGACAAAATTGTCGGAAAGGCTGTTGGCCTGGCGCGGATCATGGCCAAAGTGCGAAAAGCTGTATTTATTCTGGTTCAGGCGGTTGATCCCTCCCCCCCAGGTACCGATCCAGATATCGCCCTGGGCATCTTCGGTAAGGCACCGGATGTAATTATTGGATAGGCTGGAGGAATCCTTCGGGTCATTGCGGAAAACAGTGAACTGATAGCCATCCCAACGGTTGAGCCCATTCTGTGTACCAAACCAAAGAAATCCGGCTCTGTCCTGGAGGATACAGGTGACATTACTTTGGGATAGGCCATTATTGGTGCTGAGATGAGAGAATTTGATCGTGACGGGTTGGGGAAAAGAGCACAACGGTAGGCAGAGGATCAATAAAAATAGGCTCCGTCGAACTGTCGGCGTCATAATCATTGGATTTAAACTACTGTTTTCCCTTTTGTTAACGCAAAGGTTTATAATATATTATATGAACTTTTCTTACTGTGAAAAACCTTAGCTTTGGGGCCGGTCATACATAAGAATTTTACTATGAAAAGCCTCCTGTCATTAGTTACGGCTTTTTTGATTTTTGGGTTTGCAT
>DASZWE010000693.1:0-4258 GCA_035546735.1 Puia sp. | reverse complement strand
TGGTCCTGCAGCAGTATGTGTCCTTGTGGCGCTTCTCCGAAATCCTTCCATACTTTGTATTTGCTGATAGCGACCAGGTCCCGGAATGCTTTCGAGCCACGTTCATATTCCAGCACTTTGACCCCGTTCAGATAGTGTTCTACATGGTTATTGGGATATACGACGATACGCCCCGTATTCCACTGACCGATGGGATGAATAAAACGCTTTTGTTTATTGGCTTTGATCAGGTCGTATAAAGAAGACATGGTGCGGTCCCCATCCCTGCCCAGCTTGGCATCCGGATGTACGGAATCGTCCAGCAGCTGGTATTCCAGCCCGATGGCGGAGCCCGTATTGTTCTCCGACAGTGTGACAAAATACTTCACGCCGCTGTTCGCGCCCCGCGTCAGCTTGAATTCGAAGGACAGGTCGAATGCCTTATACTCGCCTGTCGTGACGATATCTCCTCCATTGGCCGACTCCTTTCCTTCCGATCCTTCCACCTTCAGGATACCGTTCGCGATGGTCCATCCTTTCCGGGGGAATGTCTTTTTATAGGCGCCCACCCATCCATTGGAACTATGTCCGTCGAACAGCAGTTTCCATCCACTGTTCTTTTCATAGCTCGTCAGCGTGTTGGGAATATTATTGACGACATAAATGCCTTTGGGGAAGGGGGTGGGCTTCAAACCCGTGGTCTGTATGCGGATATTTTTGAAATACACTTTTTCACCCGACAACTCCTCCTTTCCGACAGCGTGTACCTGTAGTCCGATAAATCCTTTGTGGTCCACCGTATCCACCAGGTCCGCCACAGGAGTCTGGTTCAACCAGGTCTTCATTTCATGACCGATGCATTCGATACGGACATGATTGTACTGACCCACCTTCAAAGCCGACTGTGCCTCCGGATGAAGCGATCCCGGGTAGAGCCAATCCCGTCGGCCTTCATCATAGATGCCTCCGGACCAGCGACGGGATGACGGATCAATTTCGAACTGGCAACCGTATACCAACCCCTTGCCCTCGTGACCCGCGGGATTGTAATGACTTCTCATCTGTACGCCTGAATTGGCGGTAGTATCATCTATACGAATGTCCAGTTCCAGTATGAAGTCTCCGTATTCTTTTTCCGTTACCAAAAAAGTATTACCGGAATTAAAGATCGTCGTGCCGACGATGGCGCCATCCTCTACTTTATAATCCGCCTTACCCGCCAGTCTTTTCCAGCCATTCAGCGTTTTTCCGTCAAAAAGGTTTGTCCAGCTTCCTGATTGAGCAAATGCACCGCCAGTCAGGGCCGTAGCAACGAGAATAAATAAGAGTTTCTTCATATACAAGAGCAATTTTACGTTAATGTTTGTCCTTTGGACGATCCGCTTCCCGTGGTTCCAGGAAATTATAATTCGATGCCCATTTTTCGATGGAGTGCCCGTAGACTGCCTGGTTGGCCAGGTGCACACAGCAGGCCGTGGTTGCGCCCGTCAGTACATTGGAGGCAGGCTGCCCGTTGTGCTGGATACATTGAAAGAAATCCTGGAATGCGTACCAGGTGCCATCCTTTAATTTTTCTTTCACGATGGGGATGCCTCCGTCTTTGTTCCATTCTATCCTGGTGGCGCCCGTAACGCCGTCCACTGTTGTCAGCTCCTTCCGGGTTGCCGGTTCGGGGTAATATACGCCTTCGTTCACCAGGAGGGAGACCATGCCTTTCGTTCCCTTGATCTTGAAAATATATCCTTCGTGGGAATTGGCGCAGGTAGCTCCAAAGTTACCGATCATGGCGGCCTTGGCATAGCGCAGCACAACCTGAACATTGTCGTATGTCTCCCGTCCGTCCTTGTAGTAGTCGATGCCGCCTGTTCCAAATAGCTCGTCCGGATGGGTATTAAAGGCCCAGTTGATAAAATCTATCTGATGCGAAAGAAGTTCTGCCGGCAGGCCTCCCGAATATTCCTTGTACTCCCTCCAGTTGATCTTTCTTTCCAGCGAAGGGTCCGGTACGGGACGTCGCCAGTTCCAGTTCCTGTCCCACCGGCAGTCGATCTGGGTCACCTTGCCCAGGTAATTTTTTTCGATCATCTCCTTTACTTTAAAGTAGAGGGGAGAGTATCGGTATTGGTGTCCCACCTGCAGCACCTGTTTGGAATGCTGCTTCGCTTTACTCACCAGATCCAGCGCCTGCGGGATATTATAGGTCATTGTCTTTTCCAGATAGACATGCTTGCCTGCCGACAATGCATCGATGGCGATATCGTGGTGGGCGTTCAGCGGCACGGCTATTACTACGGCGCTGATCTTTTTATCATCCAGCAGTGGACGATGATCTTTATATTCTGTAAAGGCGCCCATTTTTCTGGCCTCTGCCAGGCGAAAGTCCAGTACGTCACAGATGGCAGCAATACGAAAGAGCTCCGGCATTTGCAGCAGGATGCTCATGATGCCTTTCCCTCTGTCTCCACAGCCGATGATGCCGATGGAAACCGGTTCACCCCCTTTGAATGCTTTCAATACGTCGTTCCCTATTATCAATCCACCTGTCAGCGCGCTGGTACGTTGTATAAATTCTCTTCTTAACATGCTGATAAATTGTGCGGGAAAAGTTCTTTCCGAAATTTAGCCCTTTTCCCGCAAGAGGCTAATGTCTGACCTTTGGTCGAACCGCCTGTGGCGGTTCCTTTGGTAGACTAAGATAAGGCTTCAGGGGTTTAGTAACGCATTAAAAGATTTGGAAGTTGCGGAAACGATTGCACCCTTTTTATCCCGGTAGATAAAGAATGCCGCCATATCTTTTCGTTTGTTTACGAATTCCATGGCTTTTGACAGGCCCATTATCATAAGCGCGTTGTCATAGGCGTCTGCTATGATCGCTTTCTTAGCGTATACCGTTACGCTGATCAGTTCGTTGTCGATAGGATATCCTGAATGGGGGTCGATGGTGTGGCTAAACTTTTTGCCGTTCTGTTCATGCCAGGCGCGATAGTTGCCGGAAGTGGTGATAGCCCCGCTGTCCATGGATATGATCTTTTGCACAACGGCTTCCGCAAATTCGTTCTCCGACGGTGCTTCGATACCCACACGCATTCGCTCACCCGAAGGTTTCCTTCCTTTTACCCGTAGTTCGCCGCCCAGTTCTACCAGGTAGCTGGTGATATGCTGCTGTTCCAGGAAATTAGCCAGTACGTCCACGCTATAGCCTTGGGCGATGCCGTCCAGGTCGATATGGACACAGGGCTGTGCTTTTAGCAGCCTTCCGTCCCGCACAGACAGCTGGGCAGATCCCACGCAGGAAAGTATACGCCGAATGGTCGCGGAGTCCGGGTATTCATCCGGCTGGCGGGCGCTAAAGCCCCAGGCTTCTACGAGCGGCTGTACGGTGACATCGAAAAGGCCGGAGCTTGCCTGGTAAGTGTCGAGGGCTTGCCGGATGACGGCGGCTAAATGCGCATCCATCAAAATACCATGTGGGTCGCGGTTAAAGCGGCAGATAAGGGAATAGGGCTTATAAAGGGAAAGGGAGCTGTCTATTTTATCGAGGATACTATCTATCTGGCTGGCAAGGACCGTGCTGTCGGTGGCATAATAGGTGATATGCCAGGTAGTGCCCTGAGCGTGGCCGGAGAGATGTAAAGGCCGGAGCGTGTCAGCTGGAACGGCAGGCCGGGCCATTAGCAGGGCGATCCATAAAAAAGCGTTCATTAGGCAAATATAAGCTCCCGAGGCATTGGGTCCGGGTGGTGGCCTCGTCCTTATATGGGTTCGGTCCCCCCATTGGTCCGGGTGCCCTTCCCGATCCGTTCGGGTAAAGGCAAAAAAAAGCCCCGTAGTAAAACTACAGGGCTTCAATGAATATGGCAGCTACCTACTCTCCCGCATTGTGGTGCAGTACCATCGGCCATGAGGGGCTTAACTTCTCTGTTCGGTATGGGAAGAGGTGAACACCCTCGGCAAAACCACCATAAGATCATGGGTCATATTGACCATAATAATGTCATATTGGGAGGTTGTAATACAAAGTGAAAAAAAATTAAAGCATACGGGCAATTAGTACTACTCGGCTTTACTGTTACCAGTTTTATACCTGTAGCCTATCAACGTCATAGTCTCTGACGACCCTTAAAAGAAAACTCATCTTGTGGAAGGTTTCACGCTTAGATGCTTTCAGCGTTTATCCTGTCCGTACATAGCTACTCTGCACTGCACCTGGCGGCACAACAGATACACCAGCGGTACGTACGACCCGGTCCTCTCGTACTAAGGTCATGTCCACTCAATT
>DASZWE010000692.1:0-7513 GCA_035546735.1 Puia sp. | reverse complement strand
GACACCATCATCGTCACCGTAAAGGTCAATCAGCCCCCAACTGCCGCAGCAGGGAGCGATATCACATTGACATTGCCCACCAGCTCCGTTCAGCTCAACGGCTCCGGCTCCAGCGATCCCGACGGCTCCATAACATCCTACCGCTGGTCCCGGGTCTCCGGCCCCGCCCTCTTTACCATCAACGACTCGACAGCCATAAAGCCCACCATCAGCGATCTGTCGACAGGCATTTATGTCGTTGCACTCACCGTAACAGACAATCTTGGCTCCAGTGCCAGCGACACGCTCATCATCACGGTATACCCCCCACGCAATACGCCTCCCATTGCCAATGCAGGCCCCGACCAAACCATTATCCTTCCGGCCAGCTCCGTCGTCCTCGATGGCTCCGCTTCAAAGGACAACGATGGTGTCATCATCAGCTACCACTGGAGCCAGATCAGTGGACCTTCCACCGGCGCCCTCGATACACCCGACAGTATGTCCACCAATGCTTCGGGTCTCGTAGCGGGCGTCTATAAGTTTGAGCTGGCCGTCACCGACGACAGCCTTGCCGTAAGCAAAGACACCATAAACATCACCGTCGGCACAGGCACCCGCCTCGTACAGGTGAATATATACGCAGGCTCATTCCCTGCCGGCACAGGATGGAACAACTGGAATGTTTCAAGCAAGCTGTCTTCAGGAGCCCTGCTCTATACGGACGGCGGCAGTTCCACCATATCCGGCGTACTGAGCGCCAACGACGGAGTAGCTGACAATGGATCGGGTTACCCCGTCACCATGTGCCCCACGGAGGTCGGAAGGACCACCTGCTACTGCTGGAACCCCAGGACCCTCACCCTCTCCGGCCTGGACGGAAATAAGAAATATAATATCGACCTGTATGCCAGCCGCACCAGCGCATACCCGGGCACATTTACTATTGGCAGCACCACCATCGTCCTCGATCCGACAAAGAACTATACAAAGAAGGTCACCTTTACCAATATCATCCCCACCAACGGGCAGATAGCCGTCGCCCTTTATGGCAACTACAATTATCTGAATGGATTTACCCTCACCGAAAATGCATCTACCGGCTCTTCTTCGAATGCATTGATGACAACAACCTCCGCAGCCAGCCTGCTGTCACCTGACTCAACGACAGAGCTCACCGTATTCCCCAACCCATTCAGGGACCAGGTACAGGTACAGGTCAGGAGCGAAAATGCTGGTAAGGTGATTGTGACGCTCATCGATGGATCAGGCAGGACATTGAAACAGTTTGCATTCACTAAAGGGCCGGGAACGATGATAAAAACCCTCCCTGTGCAGAACCTCCCCAATGGAGCGGCTTATCTCAGGGTGCAAACAGACTCATGGATAAAAACGATCATGATAATCAAACAACATCATTAAACAAAAGCAGCCGCCAACAGGAAGAAGGCTGTTAGGATGTTTTTAGCATATGGAGCGTTTATAGGACAAATAAAGAAAAATTTCTCTATATATTAGTATCTTGACAATATGAGGAATTTATTTTTGACGATTGCCGGTTCATCCCTGCTTGCAACCATCGGCTGCAACGGCCCCGAACAAAAACCAGCCTCCACCACGGACACGCTCGTCGGCAAGGTCGAGCTCTATGATCCTTCCGCCGCCACGCTCATCGACAGCAATGCCAAAGTGGAGATCATTGGAAAAAATTATAAATGGTGCGAAGGACCGGTCTGGATACCCTCCCAACACATGCTGCTTTTTTCAGATGTCCTACGGAACACCGTCTTCCGGTGGAAAGAAGGCAAGGACACGCCCATCGCATACCTCACTCCTTCCGGGTACACCGACACAGCCCGCCGCGACGGTGAAAATGGCTCCAACGGCCTCACCCTCGACAAGGATGGAAAGCTCCTGCTTTGCCAGTCCGGCAATCGGCAGGTAGTACGCATGAATGCCCCGCTGGACAGCCCCAAACCCACCTTTACCATACTGTCGGCCGGCTATAAGGGGAAAAAATTCAATAGCCCCAATGACCTCATCACCGACCATAACGGCAATATCTACTTTACAGACCCTATCTACGGTCTGCCAAAGCATGAGAACGACCCTACCCGTGAACTGACATTCGAGGGCGTATACAGGATCACCCCCGCGGGAGAGACCATCCTGCTCATCGACTCCATCGCAAGACCCAATGGCATCGCCCTCTCTCCCGATGAAAAGATATTGTATGTGGGCAGCAGCGACGATCCCCATACAAAGTGGTACGCCTATCATCTCGACACCACCGGCAACATCAGCAGCGGCGGCGTCCTTCTCGACGGCGCCGCCCTCAAAGCAAAGGCTACTGTCAAACAGGGAGCAGATGGATTCAAGGTGGACAGGTATGGAAATATCTTTAGCTCCGGTCCCGACGGTATCAACATCATCTCTTCACAAGGGGAACTGCTTGGGTTGATAAAAATATATGGCAGGCCGGCCTCCAACTGCGCCTTCAATGAGGAGAAGTCTGTCCTCTATATCACCGCGGATGACCTGGTACTGCGGGTGAAGCTGCATTGATGGCTCGCTGCCGCTGCACTATCCGGTGTCACAGCATCAGCTCCATCTGTATATCACAGCGCTCATAGGGGGATGGAGGTCCCGCGATCTTTCGGAAACCCAGCTTATGATACAGATTGATGGCAGGCTTCAGACGGGTATTGCTTTCCAGGTAGACACGCGTGCCGCCCAGCTCCCGCGCTTTTTCTATACAGGCACGTCCCAGCAGCCAGCCGATGCCCTTCCCCTTGGCCTTTGGCGACACCGCCATCTTCGCCAGCTCGAAGCCGCCGTCTTTCATTCGGATAATGGCGCAGGTCCCCACCGCCTGCCCCTTGTAAAGAGCAATATAGATATGACCCCCGCCATCCAAAATATGTTCTTTGGGATGGTCCAGCGCATGGTGATCCTCTTCCTCCATCTTGAACCAGGTCGTGATCCATTCTTCATTCAGGTCATGAAAAGCCTTTGCATACACGGGCTCATAATCCACGATCTGCACCTCATTGCTTTCCCGTAACTTCTTTTCTTCCTGTACCCTCCGCAGCAGACTCTTCTGCTCCAGCAGGAACTCCCACTCCCCAATGGCCTTCCATAGATCGTATTGCGTCTCCTTCATAGCCTTCCCGATGGCCGTCGTTACATCCTCCAGCTGATGCTGCATTTTGTCACGCACCTTTAACCCCGCCTCCGACAGGACCACAAAATTTTTTCTCGCGTCTGTTGCTCCCTTCTTCTCTAAAATATACCCCCGGCTCACCATTTCCCTTACGATCTGGCTCACGGACGGATGGGTATGCCCTATCTCCCGGGCAATATCCGTGATCGACTTTTCCTCCCCTTCCGACAGGGAATAAAAGACAGGGAACCACTTTGGCTGAAGATCCACTCCGTACAGGTTATAGATACCCGCCGCCTGTTCCGTAACCTGCTCGCTCAGCCGGCGAAGACGGCTGCCAAGTGCCATTTTGCCCGTTTTTTCATAGAAGTCCATAGAAATTTTTTTCGAACGATCCAGAAAATCAATATCATTAATAGCAATTACGTAAGTAATTACATAAATATAGCAAGTTTCGATTATCGCGCAAAAAAATTATTACTCCCTTAATTATCAGGGGCCAGGTGCTCGTCCCCGGACAGAAATTAGCACATTTATATTACCTTCCTATATAAATCGACGATTCCATGCCTGCACCTTACATACTTGCTTTAGACCAGGGCACCACCAGCTCACGCGCCATCCTTTTCGACCAGGGCGGCCGCATCATACAGGCGGCCCAGAAAGAATTCCGGCAGTACTATCCACAGCCCGGATGGGTAGAACATGATGCCGAAGAAATATGGTCCTCTCAATATGGTGTGCTGGCCGAAGTACTGGCCAAGAGCGGTATCACCACCAAAGAGGTGGCCGGCATCGGCATAACCAATCAGCGGGAGACCACCATCGTCTGGGAAAGGTCCAGCGGCCGGCCCATCCATCCCGCCATCGTATGGCAGGACCGTCGTACCGCCCGCTATTGTGACCAGCTCAAGGCGGAAGGGCATACAGACCTGATACGCCAGCGCACCGGCCTGGTCATCGACGCCTACTTCTCCGCCACCAAGCTGAAATGGATCCTCGACAATGTACCCGACGCCCGATCCAAAGCTAAGAGGGGCGAGCTTGCCTTTGGCACCGTGGATAGCTGGCTGATCTGGAAGCTCACGGGTGGCAAGATGCATATCACCGACAGCACCAATGCGTCCCGCACCTTGCTATTGAACATTCACACCGGGCGCTGGGATGCCGACCTGTTGCGCCTGTTCGATATACCCGAGTCTGTATTGCCCGAGGTAAGGGCGTCCAGCGAAGTATACGGCTCCACCAACAGCGGCGTCATTGCCGGCTCGCTTGGTATGCCTATCGCCGGTATTGCCGGAGATCAGCAGGCGGCGCTCTTCGGGCAACTGTGTACACAGCCCGGCATGGTAAAGAATACCTATGGCACCGGCTGTTTTATGCTGATGCATACGGGCGACCAGGCCGTCCTTTCGAAGAACCATCTGCTGACGACCATCGCCTGGCAGCTAAAAGGACGCACCGAATACGCGCTCGAAGGCAGCATCTTTATTGCCGGGGCCGTCGTGCAATGGCTGCGGGATGGATTGCATTTTATCCGCAACTCTTCCGAGGTCGGTCCCCTGGCCGCGGAGGTCGCCGATACGGAGGGCGTCTATATGATACCCGCCTTTGCCGGACTGGGGGCGCCTCACTGGAATCAGTATGCGCGGGGCAGCTTTTTCGGATTGACGAGGGGCACCACAAAGGCGCATATGGCAAGGGCCGCCCTGGAGAGCATTGCCTACCAGACGCATGACGTGCTGAAAGCCATGGAGGCCGACAGCAGTATCCATATCCGTGAGCTGCGGGTGGATGGAGGCGCTACGGCGAATGACCTCCTGATGCAATTCCAGTCCGATATACTGCAGGCGCCCGTCGTCAGACCCACCGTGACCGAGACCACCGCGCTGGGAGCGGCTTATCTGGCCGGGCTTGCCGTGGGGTTCTGGCATTCCGTGGAAGACATACAGCAACAGTGGCAGATAGACAAACGCTTTACTCCGGCAATGCCCCCCGGGCACGCGCAGCAGCTGTTAAAAGGTTGGCAGCGCGCCGTAAGGGCCGCCATTGCCTGGGCAGATAATCCATAGGGCATTGGTCGCCGCATTAATAGAAAGATCCACCCAACGCTGGATCAACAGATATAAACCCAATACCCGGGATGAATAGAAAATCCATGTTAAAAGCCCTCGAAGCAAGTACCGGCGCCACCTGGGACTGCTGTATCATTGGCGGCGGAGCCACCGGTCTCGGAGTAGCAGTTGACGCCGCCTCACGTGGGTTCAGCACCATCCTGCTCGAGCAGCATGATTTTGCCAAAGGCACCTCTTCCCGATCCACCAAGCTTGTCCATGGCGGCGTTCGCTATTTACAGCAGGGAAATATCAAGCTCGTCACGGAGGCCCTGCATGAGAGAGGTATCCTGCGACGCAATGCACCCCACCTTGTAAAAGATCAATCCTTCATCGTCCCCAACTACAAATGGTGGGAAGGTCCCTATTATGGATTGGGATTGAAGGTCTATGACTGGATGTCCGGTCGCCTGGGACTTGGGCCCTCCCGTATACTGTCCCGCGAAGAGACGCTGGAGCTGGCTCCCACGCTGGACGGGGAAGGATTGCGGGGTGGCGTGCTGTACCATGATGGACAGTTCGACGACGCCAGACTAGCCATCAGCCTCGCCCTCACCGCCGCTGCGCAGAAAGGGGTGCTATTGAATTATTGTAAGGTAGACCAGCTGGTGAAAGAAAAGGACCGTGTCACGGGTGTCCGGGTCACAGACAGGATCAGCGGACAACAGCATACCATAAAGGCCAGGGCCGTGATCAATGCCACGGGTGTGTTTACGGACAACGTGCTGCAGATGGACGCTCCCGGCAGCGAACATATCATTGCCCCCAGCCAGGGGGTGCATATTGTGCTCGACAAACATTTCCTGCCGGGTGAGGCCGCTATCCTCGTTCCCCATACGGATGATGGGCGGGTATTGTTTGCCGTACCCTGGCACCATAAGATCATCGTCGGTACGACAGATACGCCCGTACAGGAGATATCCGCCGAGCCGCGCGCCATGCCGCAGGAAGTCGATTTTATTCTGCAGCAGATCAGCCGCTATCTTACCAAGCCCCCATCACGAAAGGACATATGCAGCGTATTTGCGGGGTTGCGTCCCCTTGTAAAGGGGAATAGCAAAAAGACCGCCGAGCTGTCGCGGGACCATCTTATTACGGTCTCCGCCTCAGGGCTCATTACGGTCACAGGCGGCAAATGGACTACCTACCGCCGGATGGCCGAAGACGCCGTGAATACGGCTATCAATCGCTGTGGTCTGGAGGATCGTCCCTGTCAGACAGCCTGGCTGCCCATTCATGGGGCGTCCGACAATCCTACCATACCTACTGACTTTCATGCGCCATTGTATTACTACGGAAAAGACATACCTGCCATTCGTGCAATGGCAGCGTCGGACCCGGCGATGGGTCAGCTGTTACATCCCCGCCTGCCCTATATACAGGCAGAGATCATCTGGGCTGCACGGGAAGAGCTGTGTATGACAGTCGAGGACGCAATGAGTAGACGAACCAGAGCGTTATTGCTGGATGCAACGGCCGCCATCGAATGCGCCCCGCTGGTAGCGGAATTGCTGGCGCGTGAGCTGGGACATGATATGGCATGGCAGGAGCGGCAGGTGGTGGAGTTCCGCGAGCTGGCCCGGGGATATCTCGTACAATCATAAAAATTTGTTCATAATAATAACTGCCATATGACACCATTTTTCGGCGAATTCATCGGCACCGGTATGATCATTATATTAGGACAGGGCGTAGTGGCCAACGTCGTCCTGCCAAAGTCCAAAGGGCAGAATGGTGGATGGATCGTCATCTCTTTTGGCTGGGCCATCGGCGTATTCGTCGGCGTATATTGCTCCGCTGCGGCCAGCAAGGCGCACCTGAACCCTGCCGTCACGCTCGCCTTCGCCTTTTTAGGTAAAATTCCCTGGTCCCTCGTACCCACCTACCTCGCCGCGCAGCTGCTGGGCGCCATGGCCGGATCTCTCCTCGCCTGGCTCGCCTATCGCAGGCATTATGCAGAGCCCGGTGACCCCAGTGCCAAGCTCGCTACCTTCTGCACCGGTCCCGCTATCCGCAAGCCATTGGACAACCTCATCACCGAGATCATCGGCACCTTCATACTCATATTGGGTGTATTGTATATCGCCAGCCCCTCCAGCAGTCTCGGAGCATTGGATGCCCTGCCCGTGGCATTGCTGGTCTTAGGCATCGGCCTTTCATTGGGCGGCCCCACCGGCTATGCCATCAATCCTGCCCGCGATCTGGGACCACGCATCATGCATGCAATTTTACCTATCAAAAGCAAAGGCGGCAGTGA
>DASZWE010000691.1:0-6157 GCA_035546735.1 Puia sp. | reverse complement strand
CCACCTGTTCGAGCCATTTGCCGGTGGCGATCAGGACGTTTGAAACAGCTTCCGTGATCTGCCCATGCCGGTCGGGACCGACATTCAACAAGAGATTGACATTCCTGGTCACGCAGTCCGACAGCATTTTTTTGACCTGGGCTACAGACATGACTTTTGCAGGGTCTTCCATGGCAGGGGTATAGCCCCACCCGCCGCCGATAGTCATGCACTTTTCATAATATTCTTCAGATCGCACGGCGCCGGTGACAGGAGCTCCCCCCTCTTCCGATTTATAATCGCCCAACCAGCTGCAACGCGGATTTACAATAATGTCAGGCTGGTATTTACGAACGATACCCATAAGGCCCAACGGCTTCCCGCTGGCCTGGTCGACATCCTGCCAACAGGAACGCACCGGCCATGCATTATTCGGATCAAGATATTTTCCCGGTTCCCAAAAATAGGCCGCATCCGCATCGGAGCCCTGTTGCCCCAGCCATCCGCCGTCCCAGAAGATCTGGTCGATCTTCCCATAATTCGTCATCAATTCCTTGACGTCGCAATAGAGCCCCTCTTTCATCAGCCGGGCATTCTCCTTGTGCGCAATGTCCGTCGTGTATCCGAACTTGTTGGGTTTGCAATCGGTGCCGGTGACATCGTAATATCCGGGATAACGCCAGTTGATCAACGTCTTGTAGAATCCTACTTTCAAATCATACTTGCGACAGGCATCGACATATTCTCTTACAAAATCGCGGTTATGCGTTTGCATGGAGGTAAAAGCATTGGTAAACCTGCTATCGAACAGGGCATACCCATCGTGATGCATGGTCGTAAGGCACATATACTTCATACCTGCCTCTTTTGCCAGTTTCGCCCAGGCCCCCGCATCAAATTTGTCGGCGGCAAAGTACTCGTCCCCACTGGAACGGTAAGCCAGTTTTCGATATTCCTCAGGCTTCGTCCCCGTATTTTCCATCATCCATTCCCCTTTGGCCGGACCGGCGTACAGACCCCAATGGATGAACATCCCGAACTTTGCATCCAGGAACCAATCCATCTTTTCGTTGGGTTGCTGTGCGATCCCCTGCTCGGTTTTTGGAATGCGTACACGGTGAAGCATAGTTCCCCCTGCCTTGTCAGCTCGACCGGCTTGCTGCGCACGCGAAAAAAGCGCTGGCAGGCAAAGGGAGAAAATAAAACAATACTTGATCGAATGCATAAAAGCCCTGATTTTCATAACTAATATTTCCCACGTAAACCTCCGATTCATTCAGCAATTACGATGTTTCCTCCTCTCACGGCCGCTCTACAAGGTTCTCGGGTATATGATAGATCCCAAGCTCGCTGATCAGCGGAACAGCCTTGCTGTCCTTGACCATGATCTTTACGGAACGTGCATGCCGCGTGGGGAAGGTAATGATCCTTTTGTGACCGATGGTCGTACCTTCCGCCTCAAAGAGGGATCCATCCTCATTGGTCACCTGGATGCTGAAAGCTTTGACCCGCTGTCCCAATTGGATGGGCTCCTGCAGCAGGATACAGTTGATGGCAGTGGGCTGGGCGAATGTAATGTCAATAAACCCATCCTTGCCCAGTGTAACAAAACTCCTGCTATTCCCATCAGAAAGCTGACCCCCTCCGGCGTTTACCTTCGTCCCCTGCTGATGCAACAGCGAAGAGCGAAAGGCTTCATCCCGCAGGCGTTTGAAACCCATGAGCGCCGCGGAGTCAAATTCAGTAAAAAGACCTCGTCTGTCCGGCGGAACGTTGAGGAGG
The DNA here is from genome assembly GCA_035546735.1 of Puia sp. Lineage (GTDB taxonomy): Bacteria > Bacteroidota > Bacteroidia > Chitinophagales > Chitinophagaceae > Puia. Next base: position 4,396 of record DASZWE010000691.1, on the reverse strand, counting down.
AGATTCGCGCCGCGGCCCACGGACTTCAGATAGAGCTCGAACAGCTTTTCCGGCGTCTTGACGGCGGTATCCTGATCTTTATGATAAAACCAGCCCGGCCGGATGCTCACATCGCATTCCGCGGGCAGCCAGAGATGACCATTTACATTCCCCCGGTTCAGCGTATCGGTAGGCGGAGCGCCCTGCCCCCGGGAAAAGCCGGCCGTGTCCAGCAGGTCCCAATTGGTGACGCCTGCAATACCGTTCTCATCCCCTACCCACCGGATATCCGGGCCGATATCGCTGAATATGGGCGTATTTGGCGCAATGGTTCGCAGGGTCTGCTCAAATCGATGCCAGTCATATACCTGTTTCTTGCCGTTGGGGCCTTCTCCATTCGCGCCATCCCACCAGAACTCGAACAATGGCCCATAACGCGCGACCACCTCTTTCATCATGTTTATAAAGACCTCATTGTAATCCGACGTCCCATATTTGGGATGGTTACGGTCCCAGGGGGATAGGTAAATGCCAAGCCCCAGGCCGTATTCCCGGCAGGCATCGGACAGCTGCCTGAGCACGTCCCCTTTGCCATTCTTCCATTTGCTTTGCGCCACCGTATGGGAGGAATATTTGGTGGGCCATAGACAGAATCCATCGTGATGCTTGGCGGTAATGATGATGCCTTTGGCGCCGGCGGCTTTGGCAATGCGACACCACTGCCGGCAGTCCAGGTGAGTAGGATTGAACACTTCTTCCTTTTCCGTACCCTTACCCCATTCGAGATCCGTGAAAGTATTGGGTCCGAAATGCGTGAAGAGATAGAATTCCTTATCCTCCCATGCCAGCTGACGAGGCGTAGGCAAAGGCCCTGAGGGCGGCTGCGCGGCGAGGGCCACGGTAGCGATCAGCGCGATAAATAGGCTAACGGCTTTGTTCGGCATATCTGCTATTTTGGTTAGAGCTTCCTTTACATGAGTGTCTTGCAGGCCATTTCCCCTTAGTCTTTTCCTAATTTTTCATCTGGTCATAAATACCCAGTTCACATCTGTGATATAGCCGTAAGGCTTGCCAGGCTGCGGATCGCTCATGCTCCCGGCCATATTCCCATTGCCGTCACGCCGCACGCTCAGTGTGACAAAAGAATACGCCCCCTTCTCATAGTCAAAGCTCACACCGTCATCATCATACAATGCAAAGCTCCCGGCTGCCTTTCCATAATGACGTACGGTCAACGGAACTTTCTGCCCGGGCACAGGCGCCTGTCGCCGCGCGGGCATCATCGGTATAATCCCGCCATCCCTTACAAATAATGGGATCCTGCCCAGTCCCGGCGTAATGGTTATTGTTTCATTTTCACCCGCCAGCTCACCCGTATAGAAATCGTACCACTTTCCGGCTGGCAGATATACCTTCCTCGTTTTTTCACCGGCAAACATAGGAGCTACCATGATATTGTCTCCCATCATATACTGGTCCTTGATATCCGCGGACTCCGATCCTTCCACCAGGCTCATCGCCCTGAACGGCGGCTTGCCCTCGAACCTGTACTGAGCAAATGTACTGTATAGATACGGTATCAGCTGCATCCGCAGGTTCGCCACATCCTTTACCGCCTGCTCCACCTCGGGGAAACTCCACGGTTTGGTACCATCGGCCCACGCATTGAGCATGGCCATCGGTGAAAAACAAACGGTCTGCATCCTTCTCACCCACTCCTCTGCGCTCTTCGACGCCCGCACCTCGGGTGTCCATAATACACCGGCAAAGCCACTGTTAACAAGTGCGGTTATAAAGTCCCGATGGCTGTAATAATCATCGTAAATGACATAGGGGAATGAACTGGCGCCAGCATTGGAGGCACGGATTAATCCATAGGTCCGCTGATTTCTCTCTTTAAACCAGGCTGTCGTCATACGCTGCGCCAGCAGCCCATATACCTGCCGCATCTGCTCCCCGCTGTAGCCCGAAGGGAATGTAGCGACATCCGGCCAGAGCCAGTTATCGTATCCATCGATCTCATCGATCTTATACCCGCTAACGCCAATATCGATGTGCTCCTTTAAAAAATGCTCTTTCAGCAATTTTCTGGCCGCAGGTAAGCTCAGGTCCGGAACAAGCCCATTCCACACGGTATGCGAACCCGACAACGCCTTCATAGCCGGATAGAGCGAAGCCTTGGGTGATATATATGGATTCGTCCATAAATTGGCCCGGACGCCATGAGCCGACAGCGACTTGATAAAACCCGCCGGATCGGGAAATCGCGTCTTGTCCCACTCGAACGTGCAGGGATAGGCCATGCTTTGCCAGCCGGGCTCCACTCCAATAAAGTCCAAAGGAAAATCGTGCTGCTCGAACAACTTTACCTCATTCACAATATCCGTCTGGGTGGACAACGTAGGCATCCGCTCCGTAAAACCCAGCCCCCACTTGGGAGGAAGACAGCCGCCGCCATTCATAAGGTTGTAACGCTGGACCGCATTCATCGGCGACGGACCGGCAAAGACATATACCTCCACTCCCCCCGCCGGAACCAGTATCTCCACCGCATCCGAATAAGGCTGCGCCATCCAGTCCTTATCCGTATTCCTGTCGTATAGCGTCGGAGGATGCTCCTGGTCAACCCTCACAGCAGTGCCCACATACACGGTCATGTATCTGGCGGCATCCACCAGCACGCCATACCCGTTGGAGCTGACATAAAAAGGCGCCGGCGCATGCGTCCGGCCATTGTCCCGCCCGCCATAATGATCGACATGCAAATGCAAGACCCTGCCGCGCTGGTTCACGGTCTGAAAATTCAAGCCAAAGCCAAAGACCTTCTCTTCTTTCTGTAGTGGGAATCTTAAATATATCTTTCCATCCCGCTGCCTCGCCACAATCTCGTTCTTATCCAATGGAAAGCCCGCAGCAGGTAACAAAGCAAACCCCTTCTCGTAGGCGCCCACACCAGCCGCTTTCAACAGGCTGATGGTCTCCGGTTTTCCAATGATCGCCCTCCATATGCCCGGATGCACCTCGGTCCATTTAATGGGCGCCTGCGCATGCGCAAACAGGACATTTAACAGGACCACGACGGCCAGGACAGATTTCGCAAATTCTTTATTCATTACGAGTGTATGTCTCCCGAAGGATCAAAAATAGTACAGCGCAAATTTCCGTATGACGGGCGTCCTCTGAACTGTGCTTGGCCACCAGGATGGCATATCCGGCGCCTGCCTTGCTGGCGGCACGTATCCACTATATACCGTACCCGGGTCTATTTAAGCATGATCTCGATCACCGGTATGGCAATATTAGGCTTCCGCTCGGGCAATTGCAGTATAACATCGTCTCCCTCGATCTTCGACTTGATCTCCGAAGCGTCATGCAGGAACTGCACATAGCGAATTTTATCCTTATACCCGGGCAGCACCAGTGTATGCGTACCGGGATATTCCATCAGATGCACATACAGCCTCCGCGTGGTTTTGTTATAGGTGAGTCGCGTGTTCTCCGGCGCCTTGTACTCATCCGGCGCATAGGTACAGTTATAAATGGCCCTGCTGTTGGCATGCATCCAAAAAGCAAGGCTGTCCAGCGCATTCTTTGCCCGGTAGTCGAACTCGCCCCTCGCAGTAGGTCCCACGTTCAGGATCAAATTGCCTCCATTCGCCGTGGAAGTGATCAGCAGATCGAGCAGCTGGTGATCCGTCTTCCACGTATTTTCATCCCTGTAATATCCCCAGGAGCCGGAAAAAGTCTGACAGGTCTCCCATGTCTTGCCCCTGTATTTAGCCAGCTCTGCCGTCGATACCTGTTCGGGTGTCACGAAGTCGCCCCCATCCGCATACTCATCCAGCCCCAGCCGGTTGTTCACCAGGATGCCCGGCTGCAGCTTTTTCACCAGCTTTATCAGCTCCACGGCCCCCCAGTCCTCGGCATGTTTGCCACGCTTGTCATCCCTGCCCCAGGTCCAGTCCAGCCAAAGTATGTCGATCTTGCCATAGTTCGTCAGCAGCTCCGTGATCTGGTCCCGCAGGTACTGCCGGTATTTACGCATATCCCGCCCCTTGTTCAGTCGATCGTAGTTCGCCTGGCTGGTATCCGTTTGCGTCAGGGGATGAACGTCATCCATCGTATAGTCCGGGTGATGCCAGTCCAGCAACGAATAGTAGAAGCCTACCTTTAACCCCTGCGCCCGGAAGGCATTGACATATTCCCGCACCAGGTCCCGGTGCGCCGGCGTATTGGTAGCCTTATAGTCGGTGACTTTCGAGTCGAAGAGACAAAACCCGTCATGGTGCTTGGTGGTAAGGACGGCATATTTCATACCGGCCGCCTTGGCCTGTTTAGCCCAGGTGGTGGGATCGAACTGGTCAGGATTGAAGAAATCAAAGTATTTCTGGTACTCCTCGTTGGTCATATGCTCATT
>DASZWE010000690.1:0-9909 GCA_035546735.1 Puia sp. | reverse complement strand
TGCGTATATTTCTACCAATGCCAACCTTCACCCAATCAAAGTTCCCTGCCGCAAAACAATGGTCTATCTGTTCAAAGATCTCTTTCTCCGTGAACCAATGTATCCGGCTGATGACCCGCTCATTCTGAAAGGTGAGTCCGCTGAGCGCTCCATATCCGTATACCTCGTGCGCCTCCAGCGTCTTTATGTCCGCCAGAACACCCGCCCCGCCGCTTTGGTCAAACCCGGCCACTACCAATACCCGGGGACGATTATCTTCCATGGTCTGCTACGATTGCTTTTAGTGTTTTAAATCTTTGTACGGCCATTTCCGGTTTTTCCCAAATGTATCCCAGGACAGCCGCCCCATCCCATCCATGATCCATCACCTGCCCGATGGTATGCTGATCGATGCCGCCCAGTCCGATGAGCTTGCATGGTTTTACACCCTCCGGACGCTTTAGTAATCCAGCACCCGCCATATAGCCAGGTTTGGAGATGCTGTCGAACAAAGGGCTGAGAAAAACATATTCCAATCTGCCCGGCATGATCTGCCCCACCTCTTCCCAGGAGTGCGTCGATGCGGATAAACCGACAGATATGGGGTCATCAAACCAATGTCCGTGTATTTGTGGCACGCCATACGCTAATGCCATCTCCTGTTCCCCATGCAACACGAGCTTGCTGCTCCAGGCCGGAGCCAACCGCTTCAGCAATTCCTCCCCTGCATCGCCCGGTTTGCGTATATGCAGCTTCTCCACACCTGCCTGCAGCAACTCCTCCAGGCAGTCCGCCTCTCCATCCCAGCTGGCGGGGCTTGTGATGACGGCTATCAAAAAATCCTTTCTCATAGATAGATACCGGCGCCCGCCTGCCTGAAGGCTTCGGCCTTTTCTTTCATCCCTTCCTCCAGCGCCGTTGTCTCATCCATCCCATTCTCTTCTGCAAAACGCCTGACCTCCTGTGTGATCTTCATCGAACAGAAATGCGGACCACACATGGAACAGAAATGCGCGATCTTAGCCCCTTCCGCGGGCAGGGTCTCGTCATGAAAGGCTCTGGCGGTATCGGGGTCCAACGAAAGGTTGAACTGGTCCTGCCAGCGAAACTCGAACCGGGCCTTGCTAAGCGCATTGTCCCTGTATTGCGCACCGGGATGACCTTTCGCCAGATCGGCCGCATGCGCCGCGATCTTATATGCGATGACCCCATCCTTTACATCCTTTTTATTGGGTAGTCCCAGGTGCTCCTTGGGCGTCACATAGCACAGCATGGCAGTACCATACCATCCTATCATGGCGGCGCCGATGGCGGAAGTGATATGATCATAACCTGGCGCAATATCCGTGGTCAAAGGTCCCAGCGTATAGAATGGCGCTTCCTGGCATTCCTTGAGCTGTTTGTCCATGTTCTCCTTTATCAGGTGCATGGGTATATGCCCGGGTCCCTCGATGATGACCTGGCAATCGTGCTTCCAGGCTGTCTTTGTCAATTCACCCAGTGTCTCCAGCTCGGCAAATTGCGCGGCATCATTGGCATCCGCGATAGATCCCGGCCGTAGTCCATCTCCCAGCGAGAAGGAGACGTCATAGGCCTTCATGATCTCGCAGATCTCTTCAAAATGAGTATAAAGGAAGGACTCGCGATGGTGCGCCAGGCACCATTTCGCCATGATGGAGCCGCCACGGGATACGATGCCCGTGACACGCCGGGCCGTCAATGGAATATAGCGTAACAGCACACCGGCATGGATGGTAAAATAGTCCACTCCCTGTTCGGCCTGCTCGATCAGCGTATCGCGATATATCTCCCAGGTGAGCTCTTCCGCCCGCCCGCCGACTTTTTCCAGCGCCTGGTATATGGGAACCGTCCCTACGGGGACGGGAGAATTGCGGAGTATCCATTCCCTCGTCTCATGGATGTTCTTGCCGGTGGACAGGTCCATGATAGTGTCGGCGCCCCAGCGGCATGCCCATACGGCTTTTTCCACTTCCTCTTCGATGGAGCTCCGGATAGCAGAGTTGCCGATATTGGCATTGATCTTCACGAGGAAATTACGACCGATGATCATGGGCTCGGCCTCGGGGTGATTGATATTGGCAGGGATGACGGCCCTTCCCGCAGCCACCTCGTCCCGTACAAAGGCGGGTGTGATCCGGCCCTCGCCCCGTTGGTTCTCACGGATGGCAATGTATTCCATCTCGGGGGTGATGATCCCGCGTCTGGCATAATGCAGCTGCGTCACATTCTTTCCGGACCTGGCCTGCAAGGGAGCTCCATGCACATCGCCCCGGTCCAGTATCCACTGCTCACGAATACGCGGCAGACCCTTCTCCAGGTCGATGTCGACGGCAGGATCGGTATAAGGACCGCTGGTATCGTATACTGTCACGGGCGAATTAGGCGTCTCCGTGTCACTGAACCTGTCCACGGTATTACCCACACTGATCTCCCGCATGGCAACGCTGATGTCATGCAGCCGGCCCTTCACATATACCTTGCGGCTGGCAGGAAAAGGCTCCCGGCTGATGATAGGCGAGCCCGGAATAATCTCATTGTTCATATGATAGAATTTTAGTTTATCCTCCTTGTGTCGCCCGGATGACAAAGACTTTGTCGTTTGCCTGCAGCTTATATTGCTGCCACTCGCCTTTTGGGATGACGTTGTCATTAACGGCAATGGCTATCCCATCAGGTCGGCTGATGTCTATTAACGGCAGGACATCGGCCAGAGTGCCTGTATCGGGCAGCATAAAGCTTTCCCGGTTGATGGTTACTTGTACCATACATCAATAGAATTATGTCTGTCTTTCAGACGGGCCGCTTTGGGCAGCTTCAACAATACCAAATGGAGGTGCTACATGCGCGTAGTAAGAGAGAGTCCGTCTTTTCCCTTCGCCGGTACTAACCGAATCAGGTTCTGAGGGTATTATCTCAGCTCGTGGAACGAGCACCCCTAAAGCCGGCATAAAGGTAAGGAATACCTAAGGAGAACAACAAATATTTATTTTGACGATGCTACTTTCAACAGGACCGATCCATGAGCGGGAATAGTTATTGCATATTTTTTTGTGAATGATCCCAGATCTGCTTGCTTCCAAAGATCACGCAGGACATTCTTCTTCTTCAGACCGGCTAACGCAAAGTCCAATGTCACAACTTTGCCTCCATCGCTGATATTGAACAATGCTACATACTTATCTCCCCCCGGCGCATCCGACATCCAGATCATGCTGCCATCCTGTTTGTATATCTGTCTTGGATTCGAGCCTTCCTGGTTTACACGCAGCACTTCTTCGTTGGAGAAAAGCTTCTCCTCGATGTCCCTGTTCTCAGGCAGATTGCCACCCAGCATCAGCGGACTGCGATAGATGCACCAGAAGGTCATATGGGTGTATAGCTCGTCGTCGTTGAATCTGCTGTATCGCTCGGGTCCAACCGGTCCACGCTTGGAGATCTTTCCGATCTGTATCATGTCGCAGTCGGGCCAATGGCCGGGTCCGCCAATCCCTTCCCAGCTTTTGGCATAATCGAACATCTTCAGCATTTCCTTCCAGCTGTCCCAGAAATCATCGGCCATCCTCCACATATTCGCATGCTGCACAACATGCGTTGAATCCCTGAGCGGTGTTTCGCCGGGCGAAAGGCTCAGCACGATGGGTCTGCCGCAATGATCGATGGCTTTCTTATATCCTTCTATCTCCGCCGTGCGATATGGCCGGGCGATATCATCCACCTTGATAAAGTCCACGCCCCAGGATGCATACAAGTCCAGCAGCGAGTTCAGATATTCCTGCGCACCGGGCTTGCGCATATCCAGCCCGTACATATGATTCATCCAGGGACAGGTGGAGGATGTATCAGCCACCTGATCCGCCGTGACGCCATTGGCGCCCATTACAGGGCTATGCGCCCACACAGCCTGCCGGGGAATGCCGCGCATCACATGGATACCGAACTTCAGTCCCAGACCATGCACATAATCGGCCAGGGGCTTGAACCCCACACCCCCCCAGGCGGAAGGGAATTTATTGGTATTGGGCAACAGCCGGCCCCATTTATCCATGGCGAGCCAGGGAATATAGGAACCATCCTGGAGAGTCTTCTGAAAAGGATTGCCGATCAGGCTGCCGGGAGGATTGTCATAGGCCCATAAAAAATCAACGACAATGTATTGCCAGCCATAACGCAGATGCCTGGCCATATAATCGGCGTTGGCCTTTACTTCATCTTCGTGTACAGCCGACCCGTAGCAATTATAGCTGTTCCATCCCATGGGAGGTTTTGGGGCGACAGGCTCCTGGGAAAGGACGGCGCCACCGGAGAGGAGGCTGGCAACCAGAAAGCTTGCATATAGTGCCCTGGCTGAACATAACAGGCTGCGCATAATAATAGCTTATTTCAATTCCAATACGACAATAGATGCAGGAGGCATTTCCACCACGAGCTCATTACCCGACTTCTTAGCACCTGCGAAGGCGGTGGAGTGGACCTTGTCAGGCTGATCGAATGTATTGACGTCCGTGAATTTGGCGGAGGTCAGTATCTGCCCTGTCACGCTTTTTGACGGCAATCCCTGTAAAGGCACACGCACCGTGTTCTTCTTTGAAGGATCGATATTGACAAGGGAGATGTGTACCGCTCCGGCAGAATCCCGGCTGGCCGAAGCATTGACGGCAGGCACGGCATCGGAACCATAGGTATAGTTCGGAGCATCGAACTTTACAACGAGGGAGTGTGCGTCCTGGTGCACCTTGTACATATCGAAGACATAATAGGTCGGCGTCAGCAGCATCTTATCCTTGTCGGTGAGGACCAGCGCCTGCAGCACGTTCACCGTCTGTGCGAGGTTCGCCATTTTGACCCTGTCGGTGTGATTGTTGAAAATGTTCAGCGTGGTGCCGGCGATCAACGCATCCCGGAGACTGTTCTGCTGATAAAGGAAGGCGGGATTGGTTCCGGGTTCCGCATCTGTCCAGATACCCCATTCGTCCACAACGAGGGCCACTCTTTTTGTAGGATCATATTTGTCCATGATGGCGCTGTGCTTGCTCACGAGCTCGTCCATCCGCAGACAGGATTTCATCGCCTTGAAATAAAGGTCTTCGCCGAACTTGGTGGCAGAGCCTTTGTGCTCCCAGGACCCGGCCAGGGTATAATAATGCATGGAGAGGCCCCAGGTATTCCACCGGTTGATATCTCTCATTACTATATCCGTCCAGTGATAGTCGTCGCCGTTGGCGCCGCTGGCGATCAGCTTCAGGTGTGTGCCAGGATAGTTCTTACAGAACTCGGAATACCGGCGGTATTGTTCTGCATAGAACTCGGGCGTCATACTGCCGCCACAGCCCCAGCTCTCATTACCTACGCCCCAGAAGGATACATTCCAAGGCTGCTCGCGTCCATTCTGCCGGCGCAGGTCGGCCAGGGTACTATGCCCATTGAAGTTCAGGTATTCCAGCCAGTTGGACATCTCTTCCGGAGTACCGGAGCCGACATTGCCGGCGATATACGGCTCACATCCCAGCAGGCTGCACAGCTCCAGGAACTCATGCGTGCCAAAGCTGTTGTCTTCCGTCACCATGCCCCAGGTGGTATTCACGGTGCGCTTGCGCTGATCCCTGGGTCCAATGGCGTCGCGCCAGTGGTATTGGTCGGCATAACATCCGCCGGGCCAGCGCAGTACGGGAATTTTTATCTTCTTCAACGCCTCTACTACATCCATCCGGATCTTGTCTCCTGTCCAGAAGCCATCATAGATACAGCGTCCCAGGTCTTCGGAGAAATGACCATATATATTACGGCTGATCTGCGGACCCGATGTGTCCGATATGGAAAGGCTGACACTGTTTTGGGCTTGCAGGATCGTGCATACGGCGAGCAAGGCGGTCAGGAAGAAGGTGCACTTCATATGTATTCATCGTTTTATGAATACTAAAATAAACGTTTTTTTGACAATTAAAAAAATATTCGAAACTCACCGGCCAAATCCCTGTGGACGACCTATTTCCGGACCTGCCCGTTCCCTCTTATCAGCCACTTCTCGGTCACCAGCTTTTCCAGCGCGAAGGGGCCCCGGGCATGTAACTTTTGTGTGGAGATGCCGATCTCGGCGCCAAGCCCCAGCTCTTCCCCGTCCGTGAATCGGGTAGACGCATTGGTATATACTGCGGCTGCATCCACTTCCGCCAGGAATCTTTCGCACATCTTTTTGTCCTTTGACACGATGGCTTCCGAATGACGGGTGGAATACTGACGGATATGATCCAGGGCTTCATCGATGTTCTCTACCACTTTGACGGCGCATTTCAGGCTGAGCCATTCTTTTCCGAAGTCGTCTTTGGCGGCTTTTTTCAGATAAGGGTATCCGCTGAGCAGGCCATATGCGGCGGGCTCGGCATACAGCTCCACCCCATATCCTTTCATCGGAGCTTGCAGCTTTCGTAAAAAAGCGGAGGCCACCTTCCTGTCGACGAGCAGGCTATCCATTGAGTTACAGACAGAAGGGCGGGAGACCTTTGCATTCACCACGATGTCCACGGCCTGGTCCAGGTTGGCCTTTGTCTCTACATGGACATGACAGACGCCTGCACCCGTCTCGATGACCGGAACCCGGCTGTTCTCCCGGACATACCGTATCAACGAATCCGACCCGCGGGGTATCAGCACGTCCACCCAACGGGTGGCGGTGAAGAGCTCCTGTACCGTCGTCCTTTCGGAGGGAAGCAAGGTCGCACAGTCGGGATCGATGCCACCGGCCTGTAGCGCCTTTTTGATAAGTCCGATGGCCACCTTATTGGTCTGTTCGGCTTCCTGGCTGCCTTTCAGCACACAGGCATTACGGCTGCGGATACAAAGAGCGGCAATATCGAACGTTACATTAGGTCTGGACTCGTAGATGGCGCCTACTACGCCCAGGGGGACGGAACGCTTCTCCACCAATAATCCATTGGCCAGCTTACGCTTGTCCAGTAATTTACCGGTGGGATCTGGCAGACGGCTCACCTTCCGGATGCTGGCGGCAATGCCCCGGACCCGTTGTTCGTCGAGCATAAGCCGGTCGTTACGGGGATTCCCGGGCTCCTGGCGGGAAAGGTCCTTTGCATTGGCTTTCAGCAGCGCCTTCATTTCCGTCTGCAGGCTGTCGGCCAGTGTTTTCAACGTCCGCTTGATGTTACGCTCCTCCGCGCCGCGGAGAGATACGGCCGCCGTGTATGTTTTCTTTATTAATGCTTCAACTTTGCTCATTCGTCCAAATTTACCGGGCCTTCCCGGGCCGGGTCATTTAAAATATTACAATATCATCCGCATGCGCCGCCACGATATTCTTACTACGCAGCTTGGTGAGAAGCTCCGCAGCGCTTAGCCTGGCTTTGGCGACACCCATGATCGTATCATCTTCGTCTATCAGCTGTACCACCTCACCGGGTGTAAATTTGCCCTGCACTTTTTTTATACCGACGCTCAGCAGGCTCTTACGCGCCGTCAGCGCTTTGGCTGCACCTTTGTCTACAAAAATACTCCCCAGGGTGATGGACCCGCTGGCCAGCCATTTCTGCCGGGCTTTTAAATTGGACATTTGCGCCCGGAATGAGGTGCCGGCGGCGCCGGCCAGGGCCGCCGCAAAGGGGGTCTTACCCTCGAGCCCGCAGATCACCACTTTGATGCCCAGTGAATTAGCCAATCTGGTAAACGTGAGCTTGGACAACATCCCGCCTAGTCCCAGGCTGCTTTTATCCGTGGTGACATAGCCCAGGATCTTACTATCCACCTTGTCCACTTTTGGAATGATCTTCTTATCCGGGTCCATAAACCCTCCCACGGAGGTGCAAATGATCAGCGTCTCGGCATCAAAACCAATGGCCGTCAGCGTCGCCAGCTCATCGTTGTCGGAGAACTTGAGCTCGACATTGCTTACCAGGTCATTCTCGTTCATGATGGGCAGGATGCCATTTTTCCAGAATTCGGTAAATGTCTCCTTCAACTGCAGGAAGCGGGCCCTGCTGGAGAAATGGTGCCGCTCGCAAAGGGCCTGGGCCACGGGGATATTATAGGCGGCGAAATACTTCTGATAGTTCTGGATAAGAACAGGATTGCCTACAGCAGCAGCCGCCTTGCGTTCCGTGAGCGTTCCTTTATACTGGTGGAAAAATCCCTTTCCGCTGCCGACAGCGCCACTGGATACCAGCACGATATGATACCTGCCGGAAAGGGCGGCCACCTCCGCGGCCACCTTTTTGATAATGGATTGTACGATGACGCCATGCCCGTCCGTAATCACCGCCGTACCCAACTTAATGACTAACACCGGTTTTTGCATCCGCAAATTTACCGGTTTCGGCGACCTCCCCCATTGAATTTTATCTAATTCTTCAGAGACTTCTGTAAGACGGTGATCCCGTCCATAATATAGGTGCTCCCCCCAGCGGCTACGATATTATACACTTTTTGAACTCCCCCCGCGGACTCCTCCTTGTCCCAGACAGTAAGCATACCATCAGGTGAGCTTATCTTATCCCCGACCTCCAGCGTCCCCATTTTCTTCTCCCCTTCCGCCGTCAGGATGGGATGGTTGGGCGTGGCCTGCAGTACCTTGGTAAAAAGTCTTATCTCCCTTCCTTCCTCCAATGCGCGCACCAGCAACAGCCGGGTAATAGCATAATTCTTTGCCTGATGCACGGTCAGCTCTTTTACTTTCACGGCCCTGGTCTTGTTGGTAGCCGGGTCCATGGTGACGATGGCATCACCTGCCCTGACCTCGCTGAGCAGCCGATTCTTCCCATCCGCCATGGTGACGAGGGTATTGCCGGGGAAGCAGATATCATTTCCGTATGTGCCGGATTCCCGCTCACGATGTTCGGAGCTCTGACCAGCGGCGCCCGCGCGATATAGCTGAAAGCCCAGCTCCCTCGACAATACATAGGATAGCTTGAGAACAAAATTCTTTTCCACCTTGTCGATGGCATGGATGTCCTCGAAATATTTTTCCCATATCTTCCCGTCCGCCTTGAAGCCGGGAAGACAGGCCATATAACGCTGTCCCGCCTCCGTGGTATAAAAGATGATGGTCCCTATCTCAGCCCGGCCTTCCTTGCGTATGAGCTTATACAGATCGATGCGTTTTTTCAATCCATCGTCACCCGTGATAAAATACGGCTTGCCGAAATCATTCCGGTCGAGGATATAGGCGTTCTCGAATTTTACATAGCTGTCCTTATCGAGGTCTGCAGGTGAAAAACTTTTTGCTTTTTCATATTCGGCCATGGTGAGCGCTTTCGACGCTGTATCCTGGGCCAGCACGGTAGAAACAGCCCCTGTCAGCAGGCAGAGGGCCATGAAGATATGTTTCATGATAAATTATGACAGTTCTTTAAATGCAGTTGCAAATGCTTCCATCTCATCCATACGTCCAATACTGACCCGGCACCACTGATTGCTGCCGCCCAGCTCCCAGGACCGCACGCCCACACCGCGTTTCATCATCTCGGAGGCAAAATGCTCACCATCCATTTTTATAGGGAACATGACAAAGTTGGTGCTGGATGGGATATAGGTATACCCTTCCTTTTTCAGCACCTCATACAGAAACTCTTTGGATGCCAGCGTCTTTTTCAACGCACCCTGGAGATATTCCTTATCCTGGTAGCTGGCAAAAGCTGCTTGCAGGGAGGTGGCGGAGATGGACATGGGACCTTCGGTATAGTCTTCCAGCTTCTTTATCATATCCGGCTGCCCCATGATATACCCTACCCGTAGTCCGGCAAAGCCATGCAGCTTGCTGAAGGTCCTGGATACGATGATATTCTGTCCCGCCTTGACGCCGCTGACGAGGGTCGTTCCGGCTGGATCGGGCAGGTAGTCGATATAGGCCTCGTCTACAAATACGGTCACTTTTTTGGAGACACGCTCGCAGAAGCCGCGGAGCTTATC
>DASZWE010000689.1:0-5325 GCA_035546735.1 Puia sp. | reverse complement strand
GTATCCGGTGGGGCGGCGTCCGGGCGGGCGGAGGCGTTCAGGGGGGCGGCCTATGCGTTACAGGCCGGTTTCGGGGTCAGCAGTCGTCATTTCAAAAAGGCGGTGGATCGGAACAGGATCAAGCGGCTGACCCGGGAGGCTTACCGGCTGAACAAAGGGGGGCTGGGTCAGGTGGTGGAGCAGCGGAAGCTGCATCTATCTCTTTTCTTTATTTATACCGGTAAAGAACTCCCGGATCACCGGCTGGTGTCCGGCAAGATAGCCGTAGCTTTGGAGAAAATTGTGAAGGAGATAGGATCATGAGGAAATTCCTGCAGATATTAAGCCTGCCGTTGATAGCGCTGGTCAAGCTCTATCAATGGACAATATCCCCGCTGCTGGGGGCTACCAAGTGTAGATTTACTCCGTCTTGCTCTCAATATGCTATCGAGGCATTGAAAAAGCACGGTCCTTTTAAAGGTGCGTGGCTCAGCCTGCGTCGGATTGCCCGTTGTCATCCCTGGGGAGGACATGGCGTTGATCCCGTACCGTGAGTGGCCGGGACTGTCTACCCTGGCGTCGACGGGGCGCTAACCGGAGCTGACCGGCCGCCGGCTATTTTTTCTCTTTTTCCGGCGTTGCGGATGCGGGAGCCGTTGTTCCGCCCGTCATGGCACTTAGCTTGTCGATCGTTTCATGCATTTCGTTCATGCTGTAAAATTTGTATATCTCCGGTACGGAGCCGGCGTCAAAGGCGGCGGGTATGGGTGTAAATGGACCGAAGACCTTGCCTTCTCCAACGGAGCTAAGCCTGGCAATATGATTGGGAAGAATGAAGAAGTTCCTATTGGCTGCGCTGACATTCTCGTTCCTTATCAGCTTTTCCAGCGAGTCCAGCTTTATTTTCAGCGCATCCTGCGTGATACGCGATTCGGCCTCTCCGGCGCCGGTGTGTACATAGCTGCCGATGATCGTGTCGGTGGTTTTTAGATTGGCGACATACAGTCCGTCGGCCGGAACATCCAGGGTTAACTTGCCTGAAGCAGTCTGTACGTTCAGCGTCACGGGACCGCTGCCTGTGAAGTCCAGTTCCTGCTCACGTTGAGGACCTCCTTCGCCGACGGTGATATTGGTTTTGGTATTATCTACCTGGATGTCGCTGTTGGCATAAACAATGACTTTTTTGAGGTGACCCTTGCAGGAACCCAGGGAGAACAGGGCGGCCAGTGACAGTGCTGCGGCAGTAAACTTCTTCATATGCTTGAATTTAAAAAAATGTCCGAAAAACGGGTCTTCTGGTAAATATAACCCGTTTTCCGGAAAGATATCTAACCCGGCCATGGAGTTAAGGCCGGGATTGCAAGTAAGTAAAAAAAATTGAAACGATCAGATTATTTGCCCAGGGCTGCTGTGTAACGTTCGGCAACCTTGTCCCAGTTGACCACGTTCCAGAAGGCGCCCAGGTATTCTGCGCGGCGGTTCTGGTATTTCAGGTAATAAGCGTGTTCCCAAACGTCTATGCCCAGCAGGGGAGTGCCTTTTACTTCGGCTACGTCCATCAGTGGGTTGTCCTGGTTGGGCGTAGAGGAGATCTCCAGCTTGCCGTCTTTGACGATGAGCCAGGCCCAGCCGCTGCCGAATCTGCCCATGCCGGCGGCATTGAACTTTTCTTTAAAGGCGTCGAAGCTGCCGAAGGTGGTATGGATATCGTCGGCCAGTCTGGCTGCGGGTGCGCCCTTGCCTTTGGGGGTAAGGCTTTCCCAGAAAAAGCTATGGTTCCAGTGACCGCCGCCGTTATTACGGACGGCAGGGCTGATACTGCCTGCTTTGGCAACGATCTCTTCCAGGGATTTACCTTCATTAGGAGTGCCGGCGATGGCTTTATTCAGATTGTCTACATATGCCTGATGGTGTTTACCATGGTGTATTTGCATGGTCGTTGTGTCGATGTGCGGTTCCAATGCATCGAATGCATACGGCAACGCGGGTAGTGTAAATGCCATAACGGATGTTTTTTAAATGTTATCTAAAAATTAAATCTGGTCAATGTGGGTCAAGTTCCACTAGCCTGAAGGGATAGCGAATTTACGGGAAAAGGGTCACCCGACCAAATGGAGGGACTATGGATTTGGCTCTGACCCGATGTCGCCGGATGATCGTCAGGTGTGGGGAATTTCGACCTCATCGTCTGCGTTCGCGAAAGAATTCCTGCATCAGTGCGGCACATTCTTCTTTCAGGATGCCTTTTGTGAGGAGGGTTTTGGGGTGAAAGGGCCAGCCCGGAGAATTGGGTGAAGGGGTCGGATCGGAGGTATGTGCGGATGTGTGGGACTGATCAGGAGTATGGGCGGGTGAGGGCATCCGTAAGCCGCGGCGGTAGCCATTCTTTTCGTCATCGGCGCCGTAGATGACCCGTCCGATCTTGCTCCAATAGAGGGCGCCGGCGCACATGAGGCAGGGTTCTATGGTGATGTAGATGGAGGCGTCGGGGAGGTATTTGCTGCCGAGGAAGTTGAAGGCGGAAGTGAGGGCGATTATTTCCGCATGGGCGGTGCAATCGTTGAGCCGTTCCGTTTGGTTGTGTCCGCGGGCGATGATCTTGTCGCCGAGGACGATGATGGCGCCGATGGGGATCTCTTCTTCGGAGTATGCTTTGCGGGCTTCTTTGAGGGCCTGCTGCATGTAGTGGTCGTCGTTGCGGTCTTGTATAAGGGGAACTTTTAATGTAGTATCGTTCATGGAAATTAATGGCTAAGTTTTTTTATAGAAGGATTGGATAAAAGAACTGATATCAGCTGACTCTTCGAAGGCATAGCTTTTTCGTGCGTTTCCCGTAAAATTAAGAACTAAATCCCCCGAAATTTGAGGAAATTGTTGGGAATTAAACCAGTTTAATGCTTATGCCAATCGACTTGCCTGCCATGCGGCGTCATTTCCAGTCGGGGGCCGTTATGTCCTATGCGGAGCGACGAAAGCAGCTGCTGCTGTTGCGGGACTGCCTGTTGAAACATGAGCAGGGCATCGCTGCCGCGTTGTACGCCGACCTGAAAAAAAGCCGGGAGGAGTCCTATGGCACGGAGACGGGTCTGGTGATCGCGGAGCTGAACACTACCCTGAGGCATCTCCGGCAATGGATGAAACCAAAGCGCGCTGTCACCAACCTGGTCAATCTTCCTTCTTCTTCCCGTATCTATCGCGACCCCCTGGGCGTGGTGCTGATCATCGCTCCCTGGAATTATCCGTTGCAGCTGGCGCTGGTGCCATTGATCGGCGCCATCGCCGGTGGTAATTGCGCGGTGATCAAACCATCGGAACATGCTCCTGCCACGGCGGCCCTGCTCGACAAAATGCTCCCGGAAATATTTCCGCCGGAATATATACGGGTAGTGCAGGGTGATGGCGCGACCGTAGTAAAAGAGCTGATGCAGTCCTTTCGCTGGGATCATGTTTTTTTTACGGGCAGCATATCCGTAGGAAGGGCCGTGTACCAGATGGCGGCCCACCAGCTGACGCCCGTGACATTGGAGCTGGGGGGTAAAAGCCCGGTGATCGTTGAAAAAGACGCCGACATCCGTACAGCTGCCAAACGCATCGTTCTGGGTAAATTCATCAACGCAGGGCAGACCTGTATTGCGCCGGACTACCTGCTGGTGCATGCCGACATCAGGGATAAGCTGGTGGACGCACTTCGGAGCGTCCTGCGGGACTTCTATGGCGACAAGCCTGAAGAAAGCTATGACTACGCCCGGATCATCCATGAAAAAAGATTCGATACGCTCGTGCGCTATTTATCACAGGGAAGGATACTCGCAGGTGGACGTACAGACAGACAGCTGCTCTTTATCGAGCCCACTCTCATGGAGGACGTTCCACCGGAGAGCCCGTTGATGCAGGAAGAGATCTTCGGGCCTATATTGCCTGTCCTCACCTTTTCCAATATGGAAGAGGCATTGACTATCGTGCGGCGTCAGCCCGATCCGCTGGCCTTTTATCTTTTTACAAAGGATGCGGGCAGGGAGAGAGCCTGGATGGAGCAGTATTCCTTCGGTGGCGGCTGTATCAACAATACGGTATGGCATTTCGCCAACCATCATCTGCCATTCGGAGGTGTGGGGTACAGCGGCATGGGCGCGTATCATGGGAAATACAGCTTTGAGACCTTTACGCATGCCAAGGCGGTCATGCGGACGCCCGGCTGGATCGATCCGGCTATTAAATATCCGCCTTATAAGCGGAAGCTGAAATGGTTCAAAAGATTCTTTAGATGAAGGGCGATGGGCCCTTTGGGGGGAGGGGTGAAAAAATGTCCTGATGACGCTCAAAGTAATGATATCCTGTCGGTGTTGCTGACAAAACAGCGCTTTCGTTCTATTGATAATCAGCGGGATATGATCGGGACGGATATTTGCAGTATAGGGCGAAAAAGGAGTGAAGCATGGCAGAGACCTGGAACAAACGGGAGCGGGAGCGGAAGAAACGACAAAAGAAGCAGGAGAAGCTGGATAAAAGACAGGAGCAAAAGAAAAACAAAGGACATCAGGATTGGACGGATATGCTGGCTTATGTCGATGAAAATGGGAACCTCAGTTCAAAACCATCCGACTAAAACGGACCGGAGGTTCGTTGTCCTTAGCCGGGCGTGCGAAGGGTACGAACAAGGAGGGAGGGCACGAAAACCCGCTTTAAAACGGTGACTGGATAGACCCGCCTGACGGCGGGTTTATTTATGTTGGCGGGCCGGGCAGCGGCCCGCTTTAGTAAGCGCAATCCTCCAGCTGGCTGGCGGAAAAGGCGGCCACCGTCCTTTCGGGGACAAATCCTGAATAGCGCTGCTGCACCTGCAGCAATATTTCTTCTATCTCTTCTACCGACCCTTTTTGCACCATCTGGTTGCGGAATTCTTTGATATGGGGGAACCCTTTCAGGTAATTGGTATAATGGCGGCGCATTTCCAGGATCCCAACGATGGGGCCTTTCCATTCGACGCTGCGGATCAGATGATCCCGGATGGCTTTTATGCGTTGTTCGATGGTCGGGGGCGGAAGATGGGTGCCTGTCTGCAGGTAATGTTTTATTTCGTTGAATATCCAGGGATAACCGATGGCCGCGCGACCGACCATGATACCATCGATGCCGTACCTGTCCCGGTAGATCTTTGCTTTTTCAGGGGAGTCGATGTCGCCGTTGCCGAAGATGGGGATATGGATACGGGGATTTTCCTTTACCCGGGCGATAAGGGTCCAGTCGGCCTGGCCTTTATACAGCTGGGCCCTGGTCCTGCCGTGGATGGTGAGCGCCTTGATGCCTACGTCCTGCAGGCGGAGGGCCACTTCTTCGATGTTCGTC
>DASZWE010000688.1:0-5320 GCA_035546735.1 Puia sp. | reverse complement strand
TGGTCTTTATGAAAGGCAGATACTGATAATTCTTCAGCAGCATGGTGGTAGTATCCGAGGCAGGTACGCAGAACCAGTCCCGGAGGATCGTGGAGTACACCGACCGGAAGTCATACTGCATGGGAAGATTGGTCTCTACATTGGCGCCGGAGAGATCGGGGCTGTTGCCCAAGACGCCGGTGGCGGCGTATTCGCCGAAAATGAATACCGGCTGGGCCGCGCCATGGTCGGTGCCAAAGCTGCCATTGGACATGATACGTCTTCCAAATTCCGAGAAGGTCATGCCCAGCACCCGCTGGCCAACGCCAAGGTTCTGGCAGTCCGTCATGAAGGCCGTGATGGCGTCGGACAGCTGTCTCAGCAGGTTGGCGTGATTGCCTGTGGTAGTATCCCCACCCTGCACCTGGCCGCCATGGGTATCGAAGCCGCCCATGCTCACCATATAGACCTTTGTCTTCAGTCCACCCGCGATGAGGCGTGCCACGGTCTTGAGCTGTGCCGCCAACTCTCCATCCGGATAAGGCGACTGGCCGGTGATCTTTTTGGCAGCCGCCTCGATGACATCGGCATATTTATTTGTCTGGCGGGCCACTGCACGGAGGTAGGTAAGCTCATTACCCATGGGGGTATCCGGCTCCGGCTCGGTGATGCCATTGATCAGGTCATAGAACGCCGTGTCCGTTGGGACGGCCATGGCTGTTGTCCCCGTCTGCGCCATAAATACGGGCGATATGACAGAGCCGATCTGTATAGCCAGCGGATCGGGCATGGTTTCATTGGGATAGCCGACGGGGAAGTTGGCATAGGTGTCCGCCAGAAAGCGACCTGTCCAGCCGGTGTCAAGGTATTGATCGGAGTCCGCGCCTGTCAGCCAGATATCGGTGCTGCGGAAATGAGAGCCATCCGGAAAAGGATACCCCACGCTCTGCAGAACGGCCAGCTTGTCGTTGTCATAAAGACTTCTGAGACCCGTGAGGGAAGGATGAAGCCCTGTCTTAGGATCTTTGCTCAGCGTAAGTATCTTACCCTGCGGGATGGCGATGTTCGAACGGGCCGCCACATAATCGCCATAATGATCCAGCGGTATGACGGTATTGAGTCCGTCATTGCCCCCGATGAGCTGTACCAGCACCAGGACATGGTCATTGTCGGCAGCGCCCGCCAGCGCATCCATGAAAGGCAGATGCGAGAGGGCGTTGATCTTGAACCCTCCCAGAAAGGTCACCGGCGCAATGGTTCGTATAAAGTCTCTACGTCGCATAAGGATATTGTTAAGAGCGATCTATGATAAATGGTATTCGGGTAAATTCATCAGGTATTTGTACAGAGCCCTCAGCTTGCCATTGACGGTGGTATAGGCGTTCATATTTGTCGGATCGGAGGTATAGGCCAGCCAGGCATTGGTCCAGTATATATCGTTGGTGAGATTGCCTAGCAGGATGGATTGCTTAAGCAGCGTAATAGAGCTGTCGGATAAAGGCGGTCGTAAAAGAACGCTAAGGCTGTCGGTGATGAGCTTGTTCGGATCATGCGGAGCAGGCAGCTGCCGGGCAAATGCAATGGCGTCGATCTGCAAGGTGGTGCCCCCCATCATGTCTCCTTTCCCGATGAGCAGGTCGGTGTAAAAGTTACGTCCTGTGTACGTAACGGAATTGATCCATAGCTCATGGTACTGAGGCGACTGGCGATAAGCGTCCCAGCCTGCCACCAGCTCGATGGCCATGAGCTCCTGCTGCAGAATGGCGGCCCTTTCATTCAGCATGCTCCAGGCGGCATATTGTCCCTGGGGACTGCCCGGTCCCGGAATAACCACCTGGTACTCGCGGCAAAGGCCGATCAGCAGATCGAGAGGGCTCTTGATGATACAGGCTCCCGAACTGACCAGATCGTAAAAATGCTGGCTCTTCAGCAGTGTGGACAATACCGTGGTGATGTTATAGCCGCTGTTGCGGAAGATATCCGCCAGCGGAGTGATGATATCCGCCTCGATGGCGCTGTCTATCTTATAATATACAAAGAAGTTATAGAGCTTGCGGCAAATGAATTTTGCAGACTCCTGTGTGCCGAAGATCATGGAGAGCAGGTCATCCAGTTCGCCGGCGCCTGCATTACCCGAGTAGCCGGTGACGATGTGATTGGTATAGAATCCCGAGAATTCCTTATTGGTGTCGTCGTGCTGTCCGGGCAAAAATACATAGCTATAGTTGGCATCTACCGTATGTCCTGTGAGCACGCGTGCGGCGGCGTGGACATCGTCCTGTGTATACTCGGAACCGCTGCCTTTGCCGATGGTATACAGCTCCTGCAGCTCACGTCCGTAGTTCTCGTTGGGGGCCGTCTTGAAATTTGTATTGCCATTCAGATAGATCAGCATGGCGGGATCCAGGGTGATGGCCTTTACGAGGGTCTGAAAATTTCCCAGAGCATTCTGGCGTAAGGTAAGATATTGATCATACCACAGCCGGCAGGGGATATCCTCGGCATGCCCCGTGGCATCCATGGCAAAATGATTGTGCCAGAAAAGGGTCATCTTCTCGTGGATGGAGCGGCCGCAATTCAGCAGCTGGCCTATCCACCAGCATTGCAGCGAATCCAGCCTGTTCATATTCATGTCAGCGTCCACATAGAGCAGTCCTGTGCTGATCCATGTCTGCCAGGGAGCTACGCCTGTAGGGTCCGTGTCATAGTTGTTCAGCGGCACCGTGGAAGGCGCTGCAGTGGGTGTCAGCAGCTCATCGACGGCCTGGGACATGGTGCGTGTCCTGAAATAACTGATGTCCTGGACAGATGCTCCGAAAAGCGTTCTTTTCAACAGATGAACTATTTGAGGCGTATCCCAGGCGCCTGTATATGCAGCTATGCTCATAGAGATTTAATTTAATGTCTGTCCTTCGGACGAACCGCCTTCTGTTCCTGGTAATGATCCTGGCCCGTTATGGGCCAGGATCGTGTTTTATTCCTGGTAAAGTGCTGTGAACGTACCCTGCTGGAGACGAATGTTTTCAGCGCCGCTGGCTACGTTGATCGTAAAGCTGCCGGTGACATTGCCATTGTACTTCTTTACAAACTGATCTATCTTCACTACATTGGCGCTGTCCTTAGTGTTGTAATACTGTTGGCCGCTGCTGTTAACATAAGTGACAAGGAGGCTGTCACCCTTGAATGTGCCGGTGGTATCGCCGAACACGCGAATACTGATACTGCCTTTTTTGGAAGAGGTATCCTGGTACTGGCCGGTGATCAGGGTGGTATGTGTGTTGTATACATCCTGGATATAGGCCTGGTTGACCGGGAAGCTGATCACGGAATCATTGGCGGAGAATACAAAGGAGGAAGGAGGTACAATAGGACTAAGCTTGTCGCTTTTGTTGCAAGCGAGCAAAGCTCCGCCCAGGCAGGTAATGGATATTAGCAGCAGGTTGCGTTTCATAAAGTTGGCATTACTGAATTAACAATTTTCAGGCCAAAAAAAATGTTTAGACATCCGTATGCAATTCGCGAGGAACCAACATCCTATCTCAAATACTGCATCATGAGAACCTATTGGCAAGTCTTGATTCCGGCCCTGCTCTTTTTATCCACATCCGCTCGTGCGCAGCGGGATCTGACAGGCAGTCCGCAGCATAGCCATTGTGTATATGTGTATCGCATTGACGACAGGGAGGCGTTGAAACTGTATCGTACGGAGATGGAAGGACCCGTCGAACCTTTTCTGCATACATTGGTGGATAGCCTGGTGACAACGGAGAAGCAAGAGAAACACCTGCCGCCCGGCAATTACCTGTGGGTGCAGGCGCAGGAGAACAAGCTGCATGTGGAGCTGCGAACAGAAGGCGATTTGCGTTATGATCTGCTGAATGATGGACAGGGACTGACCCTCTCGCTACGAACAAAGAACGGCGATCTTGTCAGGGACGCCAGGGTCCACATAGGGCACAGGTATGTGCCGTATGATGCTGCCAGCCACAGCTATCGGCTTCCGCATCGGCACAAAGGGGGAAATGTACAGGTAGAGTATAAGGGTGTGCTGTCTTATTTCACCCTGGATGGAAGACAAGGCGGGTACCATTACAGGGGCAGGCTGTGGTACCGGGTATCCAATGCATGGCCGTTGCGATACATCTTCCGGCCCATCCGCAGATGGGCTTATCTTCACCGCAGCAGGCATGACGTCTATGCTTATGAGCACAAATTTGTATCCTTTCTCGTCTTCAGCAAGCCAAAATATAAGCCCGGCGATACGGTAAAGGGAAAGGCCTTTATAGAGGACTGGAAAGGTCGTCCCATCGACAAGCCATTGTTATTGCGGATCAGAGGATATTATGACGATGTCGACACAGTGCTTGCACTGATACGTCCTTACCGGCCGGGAGGCTTTGAATTTTCTTTTCTGCTATCGGACAGTCTGAAGCTTCATCTGGACAAACAATACGAGATCTCGCTGGAAGACCCGAACATGAAAGACAAGGAGGCCCGGGATGAAAGTTTACGGCCAGGATGGAGTATGGCAAGGGGGACGTTCTGGTATGAGGAATACGAGCTCTCCTCCATCCGGCTGCTGGCAAGAGTGGACAGGGAAGAGAACAGTCCTGGCAACCCCGTTGCATTGTACCTGCGTGGCACAGACGAGAACGACATGACCCTGCCCGATGCACGGGTCAATATACATGTGCTTGCCAGCGGGCCGGTGAATCGCTGGGAGGCGGGACATGTATTCCTTCCCGACACGCTCTGGAAAAAAGACCAGCCGCTGGACCCGGTGGGAGAAACCAAGATCCTGCTGCCGGACAGCATTTTCCCCGCCGCCTCTTTCTCCTACTCCATCCATTGCGATATGCTGAACAGCAGCAACGAGTTGAAGACGGCCTCCTTTTCCCAAACCTATAGTCCGGATACGGCAAGGATCGCCTGGCATATCCGGGCCGACAGCCTGTATATGGATCGCAAGGTGTTCAACAGGAGTATTCCCACCCGGGCATTACTGTATGCCTTCGACAGTGAAGACGACACGCTGGGGATCTATCATCTGTCCCTTCCCGGCGGCGTCCGTATCGACCCTTATTGTAAGAATTACGAGGTGACTACCCTGCCGGACAGCACATGGGATATCTTCGAGCCCGGAGAGGACAAAGACGAAAATGGGATGCGGGCGGATGGCGGTCTTTTCTGTTCGTATGCGCGCACCCGTGACTCCATTCATGTCGCTGTCCAAAATCCCATGCATATCCCTTTCTGGTATGCCATTTACTTTGGCAATAACGCTGTATGGAAAGGATATGGCGACAGTCTCGTTTACCGGGGCCCTACCCACAGCCCCAAA
>DASZWE010000687.1:0-4097 GCA_035546735.1 Puia sp. | reverse complement strand
CCATGCATTACCAGATCCCATTCACCCCCTGGCCGCAGATCCATCTTCGTGATAGTATTGGTAAAACCGTTGGGCCCCCACCAGTTCGCGATATGCTCAGGACTTGTCCAGGCTTCCCATACCAGGTCGATGGGAGCATCCAGCTGTCTTGTAATGAGAAGCTCTCTGTCCTGCGTGTTACTTTTTTTGTTTTCCATATCTCTCTTTTTTTAATTTTTCGACATACATTTCAAAAGAATCCATTTTGCTCTCCCAAAACTGCTTGTACTGGGCCACCCATACAGCAACCTCGCCCAGCCTGTCTAAATGCGCCTCGCAAAACCGTTCCCTCCCACGCTGCTGGATAGTGACCAGCCCGCAATCCGTCAGGATCTTTACGTGTAAGGATATGGCCTGCTGGCTCATATCAAACTTCTCGGTAATGGACTTCATATTATGGGGATGTCCAGCAATCATATTGATGATGGCACGCCGCGTAGGGTCTGCAATGGCCTGGTATACATCACGTCTGGCTTTCATATTATACAAGTAAGTGCTTGTAAAATTATATACAAGTATTCACTTGTGCAATTTTTTCTTTAATTTTTTTCCCGGTGGCACAGCCTGACGTGATCTCCCCTGAAAAATGGCATATTACCCTCCCCTATTATTAAGTATTTCGATATAAGTTTGCTGAAACGACCTTCCGTATGGCAACGACAAAAAAAGCCGGACTTGGATTTATTTTTGTTACCCTGCTCATCGATGTAATGGGATGGGGATTGATCATCCCTGTGATGGCCCCTTTAATCTCGCAGCTAAAGGGTATACCCATCAACCAGGCCAGTCCATATGGCGGCTATCTATTGACGGTATTTGCTGTCACGCAGTTCATATTCGCTCCTGTAGTAGGCAACCTGAGCGACCGGTATGGACGCCGTCCCGTCCTGCTGGCTTCCTTATTGGGTTTTGGTGTAGACTATATCTTTCTGGCATTGTCCCCTTCTTATGGATGGCTTTTCATCGGTCGGGTGGTCGCGGGTATGACAGGCGCCAGCTTTACCACCGCCTCTGCCTATATCGCCGATGTCAGCACGGATGAAACGTCGAGAGCTAAGAATTTCGGATTGATCGGAGCAGCCTTTGGGCTTGGCTTTGTCATCGGGCCTGCGCTGGGCGGCTTGCTGGCACAATGGGGAATACGCGCTCCTTTTTATGGCGCCGCAGCGCTTTGTCTGCTCAACGCGCTGTATGGCTATTTTCTCCTGCCTGAATCGTTGGACAAAGCCAATCGCCGGCCTTTTGACTGGCGTCGGGCCAACCCGCTCGGTTCCTTGAAGTTCCTGACGGAGCATCCGGAGATCGGGGGACTGGCCATTAGTTTCTTCCTTATCTATTTGGGTGGACAGTCTGTACAGGGCAACTGGAACTTCTTTACCATGTATCGCTTTCACTGGACCGAAGGCATGGTGGGGCTCTCATTGACAGTAGTAGGCGTGATATTCGGAGTGGTGCAGGGTCTATTGACCCGGGTAATCAATCCAAAGCTGGGTAATGAGAAGAGCATTTATCTGGGAATGTCCTTTTATATCCTGGGGCTGGTGCTTTTCGCCTTTGCGACACAGGGATGGATGATGTTCGCCTTCCTGGTGCCCTACTGTCTGGGAGGTATCGCAGGACCTTCATTGCAATCTGTCATCTCGGGTCATGTACCATCCAATCAGCAAGGCCAGCTGCAGGGGTCGCTCACCAGTCTTATGAGCCTGAGTACGGTCTTCGGACCGCTGGTCATGACCAATACCTTCTATTATTTTACTTCCAGCAAGGCTCCTTTTTATTTCCCGGGGATACATTTCCTTATCGGAGCGGCCTGTATGCTGGCAAGCGTAATTATCATCAGCAAGTTATTGAACAAGGAAAAGAAGCAGGGGCCTGCCCTTACGGCGGTGCAGGAATAGTTCTTGCATATGTATCAGAAATGTTTCATTATGATACGGAATTTGTGGGTGTTTCTCCTCATTACGACCTTAGCTTCCTGTGGAACAAATACACATATCGTCGAGAGCTGGCGGGAGCCGGGTGTGACAGTCGACACGTCCAACATCCACCAATTTGTCGTGGCGGCGCTAATGAAGAATCAAACGGTGCGCCACCGGGTGGAAGATGAAATAGCGGCCCAGTTTCCCGGGAAGGCGGTCCAATCATACAAGGAGCTGGGAGAAGGTGCATTGAACGAAGACGATTCCATCCAAAACAATCAGAAACTAAAAAATGACGGCTTCGACGGCATCGCGATGATGCGGCTGGTCAATGTCGACAAAACGGAGCATTATGTGCCAGGCGCCTTCCCGATGTATTATCATACCTGGTGGGGCTACTGGCGTTATTCCTGGGCAGGATTCTATGATCCCGGTTACTATACCACCGACAAGACCTATGATGTGGAAGTCACTATCTATTCCCTCAGGAGGAACAAGCTGATATGGGCGGCCAATACTTCCACAGTCAACCCGCCCGGCAAAGGTGAGCTGTTCTCAGAAGTTGCCAAGGTCGTCGTAAAAAGAATGAAGAAAGAAGGTTTCCTGAAATAAGCTGGAAAACAGGGATCTGATCTAATGTTAAATCAATCTCCGGCCCATAAAATGACTGTATTTTCTGAGCTCCCGCAGCAGTGTGTCCTGCAGCACCCCGCTCACCTTTACAGGCGTGGTCACGTCAATGGCCACGGTATCTTTCCCCAGCACCGCCGTCCAGGTCCCTGATATCTGTCCATCAATGACGAGCATAGGCTTGAAAAAGCTGTTACCCGAATAGGCCATGGTCCACTCATCCAATGCCGGTAGCAGCAATAAGGAGGAAGGATGAACCGCGACGCTGCCGGATGGGTCAAACCAATACACCTGCCCATTGACCACTTCGCTGGCAAGCCATTGCTTGTTCAATTCCATGCCTGTTCTTATATCTGTGCTACGCAGACCGCTCCATCCTGCAAAATCATGGATAGTGGCTGGACCGCGACTGAGAAAATACCGTCGAACGAGCTCGGCCAGCAGCTCTTCCTTTGCCCTGGATCGTATCATAGGCGCCCGTTGATCCAGCAAAGCATAGGTAAACCGATGTCCCTCCATACCACCGCTGCAGATAAGTCCATCGAGCTCCGCATCCATGAGCAGCCATCCCATCCGGAGCTCATCCGCATGGATATGCTCCTTTTTCAAGGCATCCCAAAGCTGTTTACGGGTCTGCTGGCCTTTCTCCAGCGCCCGGACCAATATCCGCTTGCTTTTTTTCAGGATGGCCGCATCGATGCCCAACGTACGGTATATCTCCTTATTGAATGATCGTAACCTGGACGAGGTCAGCGCCAGCATCCAACGGATGTCCGCCGGCGAAATAAAATGCCACTCGGGTTGCAATATATGCGTCCTCAAAATATGTCCCTGGTTAAAAGCACGCTCGATGGTTTTATCCGTGCTACCCGCTACCCTGTTGCCAATGGCCCATTTGGCCGCGGCAAAATCCCCGGCCCGTATACAGCCCATCCACTGGATAAGCCTGGCAGGCTCGGTAAACCCCTCTCCGGCTATCTGCTGATTGATAAGTCTTCTATGGATAATGTCCTGGCTATTCATACTACGAAACTATAACAGGTTACTGACAACCCTATGTCAGCTAATATTCCATTCATGTTGTTTCAATGGTTTGTCATTTTGTTACAATCTTATATCCAGGCTTTTTTAAATTATTTTTTTCATCGACTTTCGACAACACATCTACAAAATACCACGATAATGAACTACCGTCCTCTGTTAAAGGCATTGACGATGATACTCCTGCCGGCGCTGGTCCATGCGCAAAGCGGACAACCAAAGACAGCAGCGCTGATGACGCCCTATGCAAAAGATGTTCGTCCGGACAACGTATTACCCGAATACCCGCGGCCACAGCTGCAGCGACAGCAATGGCTCAACTTGAACGGGCTCTGGCAATTCCAGCCGGCCGCGGAAGGAGAAAAGCTTCCGGACGGCAGCCTGTCAGGGTCTATACTGGTACCCTTTCCCGTAGAGTCCGCCTTATCCGGGGTACAGGAACATCATGCGCGTTGCTGGTACCGCCGG
>DASZWE010000686.1:0-5101 GCA_035546735.1 Puia sp. | reverse complement strand
AGGAAGGCAAGCGGAAGAATAAGGAGCTGCTTTGCCAGCGTTTCCAGCTGGATCCCAAAAAGCCGCTGATCACTTTTATCGGCAGGCTGGTGGGAGAGAAGGGGGCCGACCTGCTGCCCCAGGCCATCGAAGACTCTTTTTATTATGTGGGACGCAGAATGAATTTCCTCATACTGGGAAGCGGATTCCCCGATGTAGAAGGCCGTCTCAACGCGATGAAAGGGCTTTCCCGCAGGGATTATAATGTGTATATCGGATACGATGAGGCGCTGAGCCATCTTATCTATGCCGGTGCGGATTATATCCTTATGCCCTCGCGGGTGGAACCTTGCGGACTGAATCAGCTGTATGCCCTTCGTTATGGCACCATCCCTGTAGTGCGTAATACGGGAGGGCTGCACGATACCGTGGTCGACTATGGCGACAAGCATGGATACGGGATACGATTCAACCATGCCAGTGTCGGCGATATAACGCATGGCATCTGGAGGGCGGTGGAACTGTATCAGCAACAGGAAAAGGTGAAAGAGATTCGGAGGCAGATTATGCAGCTTGATTTTAGCTGGGAGTCCAGCGTAAGATCCTATATGCAGCTCTATGAATCCATAAAGTAAGCAGTATCAACTATCGTTTCAATCATAAACCGCGAAGTATGTCTAAAGAGATTTTGTCCGTGATATTAGGAGGGGGCGCCGGGACCAGGTTGTATCCCCTGACAGCCAGCCGGTCCAAGCCGGCCGTGCCCATTGCCGGTAAATACCGGTTGGTAGATATTCCCATATCCAACTGTTTGAACTGCGGCATAACAAGAATGTTCGTCCTTACGCAATTCAATTCGGCCTCACTTAACCGCCACATCAAGAACACGTATCACTTCAGCGCCTTCAGCTCGGCGTTCGTGGATATCCTGGCGGCGGAGCAAACCCCTGATAACCCTACGTGGTACCAGGGTACGGCAGATGCCGTCCGGCAGTGTCTGCGGCATCTGGGGCCTTTTGACAGCGAATATGTCCTCATCCTTTCCGGCGATCAGCTCTACCAGATGGATTTTATGGATATGCTGGCGCATCATAAGGAGAAAGGAGCGGATATCTCTATTGCTACAATACCTGTCAATGACAGAGAGGCTTCCGATTTTGGCATCATGAAGATGGATGACGGTGGATATATCACCTCCTTTACGGAAAAGCCCAAGAAGGATATGCTGCCGCCCTGGGTCAGCGATACGGGGCCTGCCATGCAGGCGCAGGGACGACATTATCTTGCGTCCATGGGTATCTATATCTTCAACCGGCAGTTGCTGTCGGAGCTGTTGCAGAATGAGTATGTGGAATCCACGGACTTTGGTAAGGAGATAATACCTCAATCCCTGGATAAATACAAGGTGGTCAGCTATCAGTATGATGGATATTGGACGGACATCGGTAATATCCCGTCTTTCTTCGAGGCCAATCTGGGACTGACGAAGGACATTCCCGATTTCAATCTTTTCGATAATGAAAAGGCGATCTATACCCGTGCGCGTATGTTGCCGCCGGCGAAGATCAGCGGTACGACCCTGGAGAAGACCATTATCGCGGAAGGGTGTATCATCAATGCGTCCCGTATAGAGAACAGCGTTATCGGGATACGTACCCGGATCGGTACGGGCACGACCATCGTGAGCAGCTATCTGATGGGGGTGGATTATTATGAGACCATCGAGGAGATCGATCAGGCAAGGGCGCATGGTCTTCCCACGGTGGGTATTGGGCATCGCTGTTATATCCGGAATGCCATTGTCGATAAGAACTGCCGTATTGGGGACGATGTGCGGATCAATGGAGGACATCATCTGGAGAATATGGACCATTCGCTGTATACGGTGAAGGAGGGGGTTGTGGTGATCAAGAAGGGAGCCGTGCTGCCGAATGGATTTGTCATATAATATAATATATATAATTGTTTGAAACTGCCCGGGAAGACCGGGCAGTTTTGGGCTGAGTACCGTGTATTATTTACATAATCAACGATTGCTATGGTATCTTCCACTTCCAACAAGCCTGTGCTGAGTTTTGGCCAGATCCTGAATATGAGCGTAGGTTTCTTTGGCATTCAGTTCGGCTGGGATTTGCAAAGGGCTAATATGGGGCCCATTTATGAGTACCTCCATGCCAATGCCGACACCATCCCTCTTCTGTTCCTGGCGGCCCCTCTTACCGGACTGCTGGTCCAACCTATCATCGGTTATATGAGCGATCATACCTGGCATCCAAGATGGGGAAGAAGAAGACCTTATTTTTTTGCCGGCGCCGTCATCAGCAGTATTGCCCTGATCATTATGCCGCATAGCAGCGCTTTGTGGATAGCTGCAGGGTTACTGTGGGTGCTGGATACTTTTGGGAATGTATCCATGGAGCCATTCAGGGCATTTGTGGCGGATAAATTATCCGAAGAGCAGCGTACCAGCGGTTTTGTCATGCAAAGTCTTATGATCGGGCTGGGTGGTTGTATCGCCAGCGCCCTGCCATGGATCATGACCAACTGGCTGCATATAAAAAATACAGCTGCCAGCGGCACTATTCCGGATAATGTAAAATGGTCCTTTTACATAGGTGCATTCTTTTTTCTCTCCGCCGTCTTGTATACCGTGTTTACTTCCAGCGAATATCCTCCCGTGGAGACACCGGAAAAGGAGAAGATAAAAGAAGAACGTAAGGGATTTGGTGGCGGCTTATCTGAAATATTTGCAGCCATTGCTCATATGCCCCGTCGAATGAGGGCGCTGGCGCTTGTACAATTCTTTACATGGCCGGGACTTTTCCTTATGTGGTTTTATTATGCCACCGCTGTCGCCCGGAATGTATTCGGGGCCGGGAGTACGACAGACCCGCTCTATAACGAGGGGGCCAGCTTTGCGGGACTGACCCTGGCGTATTACAACGTGATAACATTTTTGTTTGCATTTATTCTTCCTGCTATCGCCAGGCGCCTGGGGCGTAAGCTTACACACTCACTCTGCCTGCTATGCGGGGCCATTGGCCTGATCAGCGTGGCTTTTGTCTCCAACAAATATATGCTCTATGGATGCATGACAGGAGTCGGCA
The DNA here is from genome assembly GCA_035546735.1 of Puia sp. Taxonomy (GTDB): domain Bacteria; phylum Bacteroidota; class Bacteroidia; order Chitinophagales; family Chitinophagaceae; genus Puia. The sequence goes on along the minus strand of DASZWE010000686.1, from coordinate 2,015 downwards.
TTGCCTGGGCCAGCATACTCTCGATGCCTTATGCCATGTTGAGCGGGGTCCTTCCGGAAAACAAGATCGGGGTATATATGGGCATCTTTAATTTTTTCATTGTCCTGCCGGAGATCATTGCTTCTCTTGGCTTTGGATGGATCATGAAGCACCTACTGCATAATGACCGTCTGCTGGCTGTTCAGATCGGAGGCGGACTGATGGTGCTGGCAGCCCTGATCTGTTATGTGCTGGTGGATGAAAAAGAGACAAAAGTATCTGTATGAGATCATTCATTATCGCCGGCGTGGCTTTGTGCATGTCCTTGTGCGTAGTTGCGCAGAGCCGTTGCTACCCCACCAACTGGTGGGTAGGTATGAAAAACCCTAACCTGCAATTGATGATCCGGGACACCGGCTGGACGGCGGCTCCTTCCGTCTCCATCAGCTATCCGGGTGTACAGGTACTGAAAGTGCAGCCTGCCGCGAATCCGCATTACCTGTTCCTGGATCTGCACATCGGGAAAGAGACGCGTCCGGGGACAATGAAGATCCGGATAAAGTCGATGGGGAGCGTGTCGGTGATCGACTATGCATTGCTGCCCCGCAGGGCCGGCAACGGCAGCCAGTTCGCCCAGGGAGTCACCAGCGCCGACTTTATCTATTTTCTTATGCCGGACAGGTGGAGCAATGGCGATCCGGACAATGACCGTGTGCCCGGCATGCGTGATCAATCTCTGAACAGAGACTCCATTTTCCTTCGCCACGGTGGAGATATGCAGGGAGTCATCGATCACCTGGACTATCTGCAGGGACTAGGAGTGACGACCTTGTGGATGACGCCCGTGCTGGTGAACGATATGCCCAACAGGACGGAGCACGGGTATGCGTTCACGGATCATTATACCATCGACCCGAGACTGGGCGGTGCGCCGGTATATAAAAAACTGAGCAACGAACTGCATCGCCGTGGCATGAAGCTGATACAGGATGCCGTGTACAATCACGTAGGACTCTATCATTTCCTGGTACAGGATGCGCCTTCGAAAAGCTGGCTGCATCAGTGGCCGGAATTTACACAGACCAGCTTCAGGGATCAGCCACTTATGGACCCGCATGCATCGCAGGCTGACAAAAAGGTCACCAGTGACGGCTGGTTTACCAGGGAGATGCCGGATATCAACCAGAGCGATCCCTATGTGGCCAATTTCCTTATTCAGCACGCCATCTGGTGTGTGGAGACCTTCGGGGTAGACGGCTGGCGGATCGACACCTATATCTACAATGACCTTGCTTTTATGAATCGCTGTAACAAGGCGCTTACGGACGAGTATCCAAAGATCACGCTCTTTGGCGAAGCATGGGTCCATGGGGTATCCAACCAGGCGTTCTTTGTGGAGAATAATCTTATCAATGCATATAAAAGTAACTTACAGGGAGCCGTGGACTTTCAATGCAATTTTTACGGCATTCTCCCTGCGCTGACCGAAAAGCCGGGCTGGACAGATGGAGTGATGAAGCTGTACAATACCTTAAGCAATGATTTTTTATACAAGGACCCCAGCCGCAATGTCATCTTCCTCGACAACCACGATATGAGCCGGTGGTTCTCCCAGGTGGGGGAGGATGTAGGCAAACAGAAGGAGGGGATCGAGTGGCTGCTTACCTGCCGTGGCATACCGCAGCTATATTATGGTACGGAAATATTGATGAAGGGCTTCGCCAACCCGGACGGATGGGTGCGGCTGGATTTCCCGGGCGGGTGGAAGGGGGATCAAAAAAATGCTTTTACAGGGGAAGGACTTTCTTCCGATGAGAAGTCTGTACAGGAGCTCGTGCGGACGCTGGCAAATTTTAGAAAAGGGTCGTCAGCGCTGAAGACGGGAAAAATGATGCAGTATGTACCATCCCATGGTATGTACGTCTACTTCCGCTGGGATGCCGGTCAAACGGTGCTGTGCGCCATGAATACGGACTCCTTGCCCGCGCGGCTGGACATTGAACGGTATCGTGAACGAACGGCAGGCTTCAGCGAGG
>DASZWE010000685.1:0-15989 GCA_035546735.1 Puia sp. | reverse complement strand
ATATCATGAACATGGTTATTTCCAGCAAGATGAAGGATATCGCCATACTGAAGGCGGAGGGCTTTTCGGGAAAGGATATTTTGCAGATCTTTCTCTCCCAGTCCCTCGTCATCGGCGTGCTGGGCGCCATTTTCGGACTGGGGCTGGGATATGCATTGTCGTACGGCATGTCGAGGGTGCCCTTCCCGCAGGGCGAGATCACCTCCCTGAAATACTTCCCGGTAGTCTTTGAAACCCGTCACTATCTGCTCGGAGCCGCCTTTGGCGTCCTGACCACCTTTGTCGCCGGAGTAATGCCTGCCCGGAAGGCCGGCAGGGTCGACCCCGTAGCCATTCTTCGCAGTTAACTATTTTTTATGAACAACCCTATCCTCGAAGCACAACATCTCGATAAATTCTTCCCCGGTCCCGAGCCCTTCCACGTGTTGAAGGACATCACCCTCAGCATCGGCAAAGGTGAATTTATTACCATCATCGGCAAGTCGGGCTGTGGAAAATCCTCCCTCCTCTACCTTCTTTCCACGCTGGACACAGATTACAAAGGCAGCCTCTCCATCAATGGAACACGGGTCACGGGGCTGGGAGAGCGTGCACTGTCCAGATTCCGCAATGAACACATAGGGTTTGTATTCCAATTCCATTATCTGCTGCCGGAGTTCACCGTCCTGCAGAATATCATGATGCCCGCCCTTCGATTAGGTAAGCTGTCCCGGGAAGCCATAGAGGCGCAGGCCATGGAGCAACTCAAACAGATGGGTATTGACGACATCGCATCAAAGCCTTCGGGTAAGCTGTCCGGCGGGCAGCAGCAACGGGTTGCCATCGCCCGCGCGCTGATCAACAACCCGGGCATCATTATGGCCGATGAGCCTACCGGCAACCTCGACAGTATCAATACCAAAATAGTTTTCGATATATTTCATGCTCTCTCCAGTCAGGGTAATACCATCCTGGCCGTCACGCATGACAGGGACTTTGCCGCACATTCAAACAGGATCATCGAAATGGTGGATGGAAGGATCACCGCCGACGGCAGTATTTGTCCCTCAGGCTTCCGCTAAGGCACTGCCGGCAGACGTCTTTTTTCTCCACGGTATGGCCAGCAACAGCGCCCCGCAGGCAATACATACCAGGATAGGATATAATATGAGGCCAAACAGCGGGATGGAAAGTACCAAACGCAAAAGTATGAAGAACACAAAGGCCATCCCCACCTGCTCCCGGAATTTTCCTTTACTACCCATCAGGCTGCTGAACCAGTGCGCAATCACGAGAGAACTGATACTGCCGGAGGTTATCAGGATAAAGACGTATCCGAATAAAAGAAAAAACCCCACCGGCATTATCACCAGGCTGGCAATTGCCATCGCGATGAGGAGAGGTGTGCCAAGGAAAAAGAGAAGTCCCGTACCAAAAGATCTCAACCCATGATCATAGACGCTTTCTCCGGCTCGCTGGAATAGCGGCCTGAAAAGATATTGCAGCAGAATGATCAGCGCCAGGGCCATCCCCAGATACCATAGGAATACCAGCGCACCGCTGCCGCCGAGGAAATACCAATGACGGGTCCGAATGGCCAGGCTCTCATCCCTTACGGCCTGTCCTGCATGCAAGGATGCCTCAAAGTTCACTGTATCGGGTGACCAGTACCGTACAGATCCGATGAAGACAGCGCTATAGCCGATCTCCAATTTGTCCGAAGCAGACAGCTTCGACTCGCCACCTACCCTGCCGTGTATGCCTATCGTTCCGCCCCGGCACTCTAAATCCCTGCCCACGGGACCATATAGCAGAAATTTCGTGGCGTAGACGCGAACATCCTCCCGTACCTCGCCATATATTGTTAGCCTGCCGCCGCCCGCCAGCACACTACCCCCCACAACACAACCTTTCTCCACACCGATATCTCCCCCGCCCACCAGCAGGTCGCCCTGCAAAAAATGATCAAGGCTTATCTTACCGGCAAGACAGCGGACCTTTCCGCCAACATACCCCTTTATGACCACTGTTCCACCCGCGATCAAAACATCCCGTGTGACACTGTCATTGATGTAGACCTTACCTCCTGCCACTACCAGGTCGCCGTGGACAGGTGCATTGATGACAATGGTGCCGCCGGCCAGATAAAGGTCCTGGGAAACAGGACGGTCTATGATGATGGTATGGCCGGACTCGACGACCATTCCAAAACTCCTGCCGGCAACGGCCGGCAACAGAACGAAAAGTAAAATATAGCGTAGCTTGGTACCCATGGCAAATGATTTGGCGTGAAAGTGATCATATGCTGAAAAAAGTCTGCGCAGGAGCCGGTGATTTTTCAAACCGCCCCGTCTTTTCTTCCAGGCGAATGCGAAAAGTCACGCCATCGATGGTATTCGCATCGGCGGGCGCAAACGGCCAGTCTTTGGACAAATGCGTGGTCTCGCTGCTCACAAGTGGCAGGATACGTCCATGCAGCCGCTCCAATGCATCTTTTTTCAATGACGGGTCTTTCAGCTCTTCAAACCTCCCATGGGCTACAACGCTCTGCCAGTTGGCCATATTCTGCAGATGGTCTACCTCGAAACAGATCTCTGAGTGCTTCCGCATCATTTCAACCTTCAACCCCTCATGGGTATGACAGTAAATAAACTCTCCGTCATAGGCATAGCTGATCGGCACCACATAGACCCTTTGCCCGTCCGTACATCCGATGCGGCCAACCACCTCTTTACTGAGCAACCGCTCAATCTCCGGCATAGTTAATTTTCCCAACATGGTTTTGCTTTTAGATATCCCGAAATTAACAGACGGAAAAAGAGGAAAGTATGACCAAAACGCCAGCTTTAGCTGATAATTATCATATCCCTGACGGCAGGAAGGCATTTATGATTTCCGTCAAATGCATGGAGGCTAAATTAATCTTTATCCTTTCTCCCAGCATAAAGCCTGGCATAATATTCCCCTGCCATCCGTCCACTATCAAAATAAGGCAGAATATCATGCATGCCGTTCTTTATTATGGCGCCCCAGCTGGACGGATAGTCATAATACATCGGGATCACCTCTCTTTCCAAAATATCATACAGGCTGGCCACATCTTTATCATCCTGCATATGTTCCGGCAGCTGTGGGTCGGATGAAGGGATGATAAAACCATTGCTTTTGTCCTTCACAAATTCCGGGAACCAGCCATCCGGAGTCGATACATTGACAGCCCCATTCATGGCGGCCGACATACCGCTGGTGCCGCAAGCCTCATGGGTCAGACGGGGAAGGTTCAGCCATACATCCGCCCCCTCCTTCAGTAGTTTGGATAATTTCAGCTCATACCCGACCAGTACGGCGCAGTTCGGATAAGGTTTACAGGCGTCCACGATCTTGTCAAAAACGCCGACGGCTGCATAATCCATTGGATATGGTTTGCCGGCCCAGATGATCTGTACGGGCCGCTCCTTATTGTTAACCAACCTGTCAAACCGGTCCCTGTCCCGCAGCAGCAGGTCGGCCCGTTTGTATCCTGTAAATCGCTTTGCAAATACAATGGTAAGCACATCCCGCTGGAATATCTCTCCATTCTGATCCGCAACGATCTCAAATAACAAGTCTTTACAGATAAGCTTCCGCTGTCTCAGCGCTTCATCGTCATTTGATCGCAGCGCATTATACAGTTCCTTGTCCGTCCAATACGCAGCATTCTGACCATTGGTGATGGAGATCAGAGGACAGATGCCGGGATAAGGTTTCCACATTCTCAACAGTGTTTGCAAATGCATGTTGGACACCCCGTTGGCTATCCCGGACATGCGTAAGGCGGTCAATGTATGATCCAGCAGGGTATCGCCGGCCTGTGCAACAGATCTCACTTCTGTCAGGGGTATGCCCGAAAAAAAACCTGCCTTTTCCAGCAGGAGCAGGTCGGTCTTGGGGTTGCCGCCCGCCTCCGGCGTATGATTGGTAAACACCAATCGGCGCCCCACTTCTCCCATATCCTTGAACTTGTCATACAGGTAAAAAGCCAGCGGCAGCCCATGACATTCGCTAAGATGATAGATCTCCGGCTCCCATCCCAGCTCTTCCAGCAGGCGGGCGCCGCCCACGCCTAATAATACGGAAGCAGCGATCGTTGTCTCAGGATTGGGGTCATATAACTTATGGACGATGGTCCGGGCCAGGTAATCATTTTCCGGCAGCTGTGTGCTTAACAGGAACAATGGTGCGGTATTGAATACATCAGGAGGAAGATACCAGGCGGTGACCCACACCTCATGCTGAAAAATGGGAATTTTGAATTTTATACCGGTAGGCTGCAGAAACCCATATACCTTCTCTTCAAAAAGCACATCCATGGTCTGATCGCTTTTGCGCACCTGGTCATAATACCCGTATTTCCACAAGATGCCGATGCCTACCAGGTTCTGCTTCAATTCGAAGGCGCTCCGTAAATAAGACCCAGCCAGAAAGCCCAACCCGCCGGCATACGTCTTTAACGGCTGGTGAATAGCATATTCCATACAGAAATATGCCACGGGCTTTGCATATTCAGCGGCGGGCTCATAAGGATGCCTGAATGAAAATGACATAGATTTTTGTACAAAATACTACGACCGCCCCAACCTCCCAATGATTTCGCTCATTTCAACAGTTGACAGGGATCAATGTACGTCGAAAACCAAGTCATATGTCTGGCAAGACAGTATGGATAGATTTGAGGACAGATCACTCATTCACCAAAATATTGTCATATGCAAGCCGAACAAGTACTTAAAAGCAGTGTCCTCGACATCGTATTCGATGGGAGGAACAAGGAATACGGCGCCTACGAGCTGAGGAAACATTACAACAACCGCCTGCTGCTATCCCTCGGAGGCACATCCATCGTGACGGGAGCGCTATTCGCTATATTCTTCCTTGCCAGGCAGGCAGGTCCACCGCAAAAGCAGGTCATGTATGTAAAAGATGTTCAGCTGGAAAGTGTAGTGGAAGAAAAAAAAGCAGAATTACCGCCACCACCACCCCCTCCGGCAGCCGCACCTCAAAAAGTCGAAGTGACGAAATTCACTCCTCCCCGCATTGTAAAGGACAACGAAGTAAAGGAAGAAGATAAACCACCTGTACAGGAAAAACTTGAAGACACCCGCATCGGGACCATCAACCAGGAAGGTGTTAAGGACGAAGGCATTATTTCGCCTCCCGTCACCGGTGCAGGTAAAGGAGTGGTGGAAGGACCCAAACCGCGGCAGGAAGAAGACTACGACAAAACCTTTGTAAAGGTCGAGATCGAGTCCGAATATCCGGGCGGCGCAGCAGCCTGGCTCCGCTACCTCAACCGGAATTTCCGATATCCCGATGATGGGCTCAACAACCAGATTGAAGGCACAGTAATGGTCCAGTTCATCGTCGACAAGGATGGTAATGTCAGCGACGTCCAGGCCATTAGCGGTCCCACCCAGGGAGGGCTTCGCGAAGAAGCCATTCGCGTCATCCGCAAGAGCGGCATATGGATACCGGCCATTCAGAACGGACGAAAGGTAAAGTCCTATAAACAGCAACCTGTGATCTTCAAGATCGCTAATTCCTGAACAATCAAAGGGCCGGATGATGATCCGGCTCTTTTAATATCACATCACCAGTACCGCTGCCCCGCTGATCTTCCCCTTTCGCAATGTATCCAGCGCCTCATTGGCCTGTTCAAGTGCAAAATGTTCGGTGCTCGTATGAATGGGTATCTTAGGAGCCAGTCCCAAAAAATCCCGCCCATCCTGACGGGTAAGGTTGGCAACGCTTCGGACGATCCGCTCCTCCCAAAGCCAATTATAAGGAAATGCCGGAATATCGCTCATATGTATGCCACCGCACACCACCACGCCTCCCTTGTCGACACATTGCAGAGCGCGTGGGACCAGGTCCCCTGCGGGCGCAAATAATATAGCCGCATCAAGTAGATCCGGCGGCTTCTCCAATGAGCTGCCCGTCCAGACAGCTCCCATTTTTTTCGCAAAAGATTGCGCCGCCTCATCCCCCTTGCTGGTAAAAGCATATACTTCCTTCCCCTCGAACCTGGCTACTTGTATAAGAATATGCGCCGCCGCGCCAAACCCGTACATTCCCAGCCGCTGAACATGCGGTCCTGTCATCAGGTACGACCTGTACCCGATAAGGCCCGCGCATAACAATGGCGCACCTTCAGGTCCGGCATACCTCTCAGGCATGAGAAAGCAATATTTCGCATAAGCTACTGTATATTCCGCATAGCCGCCATCCAAAGTATATCCGGTAAACAATGCGCGCTCACAAAGATTTTCCTGCTGACGTCGGCAATACCGGCAAGTCCCGCATGTATAGCCAAGCCAGGGGATCCCCACCTTATCGCCAGGCTTGATGTCCGACACGCCGCTGCCTGTACGTACGACAGTCCCAACGATCTCATGACCGGGGATTAGCGGCAGCCTGGGATGAGGAAGCTCTCCATCTACCACATGAAGGTCCGTACGGCAAATGCCGCAGGCAATGATTTTTACCAGTACTTGTGCGGGCCCCGGCTTGGGTATAGGCAACGTAACGAGCTGTAAAGGGATGCCTGGCTTTTCCAACACCATGGCGCGCATAGTGGAAGGGCCTATTACCTGTGCCGTTGGCTCAGTCGACGTGGAGCTCATAAGATTCAGCATTGAGATTGCGGGGGGCGAAGGGATTCTCATTACCAACCTCTGCGGCGGGCATTAATAAACTTCGCAGCTGCTCCAGCTTCTCCTCCTTGTCCCGGCGCCAAAGCTGACGCACGTCTTCGAGCAGGACGCCGGCCTTATCATTCGCGCTCAACAGGAAATGAGCATCCTGCAATAGCTGCAACTGTATGCAAATATCGTGAAATTCTCCCAGCTGGTCCGTATAGGAACGCAAATTATCCCTGGAACGCCATCGCTCCGGCAGTATTGAAAGGACATCGCCATCCGAAAAACAAGACCACAGATACAAAATGTCCTTCATGGCCTTACGTATAGTATGTAACTCTTCCTCGTCAGGGAGAACTGCTCCCGTAACTATCCTATCTTTTCTGTCGCGGATAAATGTTTCGACAGCTTTGCCTGCCTCCTGCGTATGTATGGGCGCATGCCATTCAGCACGTGCCTTTCCAAACGGGGAGTTCAGCCGGAGATATTCTTTTATCACGGCAATGCCGGTGTCGATACGACTTTCCAGGGCAGCGCTGCATATGTCCGGCAGCTCCTTTTTCAGCCGGGCAACTGCATCCTCCAACCCCTTGCGTTGAAGCTGAAGACAGCGGACAATACCCGTCATGGAATAAAATACATGTAATTTCCCCGGCAGGCGGGCCGTTAAGCCAGTATGAGTTGCTCCCGCCAGACGTAAGTATGCCCTCAGCTTTTTTACCTCCACCCTGAATTGATGGATGTCCTCTTCTCCCCAGGTTTCCGCCACCGTCTGACCAAGCGTCCTTGCCTTATGGAAATGCCGCTGAATAGCCAGCTGTATTTTCTGCGATGCCATGATCAGGGTGTTTTTTTTGCTTTACAGGTATTGATACCGAAGAGGCTGTACAAAGGACAGCTCCCGAAAAAGCTGGTCAAAAGGAATACTCCCGCCACGATCAATAGCGCGGCCGCAAGCGTTCCTCTGAAAATATCCCCCAGGTAGAAGATAATGATCAATGCGGCGATCAGTATCCGTATGGTCCTGTCACCATCACCCATATTCTTTCTCATAATAATTAAATTTGCCTTAAAGATGGCAATTGAGAAGGATATGTTTTATGACATCCGTCATCCCGGCATATGAGAAAAAATTTCCGTGCACAGCAGGTTAGTCAGCATCCATCAAAAGAGAATTCGCCAACTTCAGGAAAAGAACCCGATCATGAAATGGTCTCTCCCACTGTTGCTATTACTATCTTCCCTGGCTTCATCCGGTCAAAAAACACCGGCTCCGTCCGGCTTCACCGGCGGTGTAGAGGCCGATGTGCTACCCTTCCTTACAGGCGGCTATTATATGTCGGTGTGGGGCGGCTACAAACATGTCCGCTACCGGATCGTCCTCACGGAAGTGAACACTCCGCAGTTTCTTTTGCCGGAGAAATTCTCGAACAATGAGATAGAAGCATACGCCCTCATCGCGGACTATTTCTTCCACCGGGACTTCCAGGGATGCTGGATCGGCACAGGGCTGGAATGGTGGAAAGGACAGATCGACACACGCGACGCATCCGCCACGGGGCGCTATACCGCCTACCTGTATACCATCGGCACCGGCTATGTATGGAACATTTACCGGGGCTTTTATCTCAACCCGTGGGCTGGCGCGCACCTGAAGGTCGGCGGCGATCATTTCGCGCATGTTGGCCTCCTCGAATACACACCTCCTCTTCTCACACCGGAAGTTTCTTTTAAAATAGGATGGCATTTCCAATAATTCAATCTCCGGGATATTCGGTCAAATGGGCGATCCGATAACCACGCTCCCTCGCCAACCGGATAAATACCCGCACCTCGTGGCAAAATCCCTCATCGGCAAATTCCGGATCATGCAGCAGGATCACCATATTGTTAATAAAAAGCGTCTGTCCGTTGCGCAGCATCTTTTCCGCCCGCGCCAGCATCTCTCTGCCCGTCATGATCCCACCTCCGGAGAGGCTGTCACACTTCCATTCCATATCCCAGCCAAATACCCTGTAGCCATGCGCCGCCAGGCTATCGGCAGCCTCCATACCGCTTGGAATATCTCCGCACCGCGTCTTTCCAAGACGCCAGTAATTCCTGCCGGGCATCCGGGCAATGTTATTCCCCATCCGCAATGTATCCCTGTTGAGATCGAAATCCTTCACCACAGAGGAAGGGTCCAGGTAATATTGCCTGTAATGTCCCCCGGCATGGCTGTAGCTGTGATTGCAAACCAGCATCAGGCTGTCTTTTCGCCATTTCGAAAACAGGGCGCCTGCACTGTCCGTCCTGACGGCATGACTGCCGATAATGAACAGATTGACCTTTATCTGCTCACTGTCTACCAATGCATACAGCTGCCGGCTCCCTTTCGAAGGACCATCGTCCACGGTGAGATAGAAAGTGGGAGTTTGGGCGGCAAAAAATAGAATTGCAAAATAAGCTTGAAAGATCATCGCCCAATCTACTTACCCAGCCGGACCGCCGATATGACCAACATCGTCCCATCCATTGATCTTCGTCATAGCAAACGGAGCGCCTGTTCAGTAAAATTGCTCCATAATTCATAGACATGACCCCATCCACCAAAGGCGCCATCATTTACAGTAGTCGCTATGGCGCCACCCAACAGTATGCAGAGTGGCTCGCTGAAAAGCTGAAATGGCCTCTCCTGACAGCCGAAACTACCTCTACAAAAGATCTGGCCCCCTTTAACACCCTCGTTATCGGCAGTTCCGTATATATCGGCAGGCTCCTGATAAAAGGCTGGCTGAAGACACATAATCCGGCGCTGGGAGATAAAGACCTGTCTTTTTTCATCGTTTGCGGAACGCCCGCCTCTGAACGGGCACAGCAGGAAACCATTGCCCGTACCAATATTCCACACGACCTCATCGGTCCGGAAAATGTCTTCTTTCTGCCCGGCAGACTGCTCATCGACCGCCTGTCCTGGAAAGATAAGTTCATGCTAAGAATGGGAGCCAGACTGCAAAAAGATCCGGCTAAAAAAGCTTCGATGGTCAGAGACGTGGACGGCGTAAAAAAAGAGCACCTTACTCCCATCCTTCAGCACGTCAGGGCTCCGTTACAAGTTATTTAACCTTAGCGCCATCCTGATGCACACACCTCTCTATATAAAATACAATACTCCCGTACCCCGATATACCAGCTATCCTACCGTACCGATCTGGAAGGACATCCCTGACCCGGATGCCTGGAAAAAGTCCATCTCGCGCCGGATAATGCGTGACGATACACAAAACGGCATCAGCCTCTACATCCATCTCCCCTTTTGTGAATCCCTCTGTATCTATTGCGGATGTACCAAACGCATTACTACCAATCACTCGGTGGAGGAAGAATACTGTAATGCCGTCCTTGCGGAATGGCAGCTCTATCTCGACCTCATGCCCCATCCTCCCGTGATAAGAGAATTACATTTGGGGGGCGGTACGCCAACATTTTTCTCTCCGGGCAATCTGGCCCGGCTCATAGAAGGTATACTGGCCAAAGCAACGCTTCATCCCTCTTACAGCTTTAGCCTGGAAGGACACCCCAACAATACCACGAGGGCACACCTGGACACGCTGTATGACCTGGGTTTTCGACGTCTCAGCTATGGAGTGCAGGATATGAACCCGGAGGTCCAACGGTTGATCCATCGGATACAGCCATTTGAGAATGTGCAAAAGGCTACCGACGAAGCCCGGCTGGCAGGGTTTACTTCCGTAAATTTCGACCTGATCTATGGCCTGCCCGCGCAGCACCGGGACAGGCTGCAATACACCATACAACAGTCCCTTCAGCTCCGCCCGGACAGGGTGGCCTTTTACAGTTATGCCCATATCCCGGAGGTCAGCTGCAGCCAGCGGCTCATCGACGAAAACCTTCTCCCCTCGCCTGCTCAAAAGCTGGAGCTATACCACCATGGCAGGCAACTGTTTACGGACGCAGGTTATACGGACATCGGTATGGATCATTTCGCACTGCCCGACGACGAGCTGTACCAGGTATGGCGTAATGGCTCGCTCCATCGCAATTTTATGGGCTATACTGTTCAAAAAAGCAATTTTATGTTGGGGCTGGGCCTTTCCGCCATCAGCGATACAGGATACGCGTATGCCCAGAATACTAAATCCCTGAGAGAATATTACCGGAGCATCGCATCCGGCGAACCCGCCATTCGCAAAGGTTATTTCCTCACGCCGGAAGACAGGGCCTTCCGGCAGCATATCCTGGACATCGCCTGCAAAGGCCGTACGACCCTGGATCACACATGGGAGACGCAGCTCAGCGAATGGACCCTGCCGGCGCTGCGGGATCTCGAAGAGGACGGACTGGTCCGGGTGCAAGGCGATGAAGTTTCTCTTACAAAGGAAGGGCAGCCTTTTCTCCGCCACGTCTGCAAGGCCTTTGATCTGCATCTGCTGCAGCGGCTTTCTATGCGGGTGTAAATCGGTTCAGATCATAGATCCCAAGCTGCTTTTCAATATCGGCCACCCTGGATACCATCGTCTCAAAGCCATCCTGGCCGAAATGTTTACGCTCGTTGTTTTCAAACTCTTCCCCCAGGGAATCGTATTCGTGACGGGAAACGAGCTTGCGGAAGGCGGGAAAAAGAACAGTATCCTCACGGCATTCGTGGGGTCGGTACATGGTATTGAAGACTGTCAGTAGCGATACGAGCTGCTGCGATTCGGCAGTGTTTACGGAAGGACCTTTGGTCAGCTGCAGGAGCTGGTCGGTGATACGTCGTCCCGCGTTGTGCTGGCGGAGCAGGGTAGCTACCAGGTCGGTGAGCTGACCGGCTTTACGAAATCGGGGGAAGAGATAATCCTCTTCCTGCTTCTCATGATAATCTTCCACAAAGCTGCGGATAATACCCACGGAGGCATTAAGGGCCGGCAGATGGGGCGCCTGTCCGGAAACGATCTGCTGACGGGTGTGGTCATAGATCAGCAAAATGCGGTTGAGAAGACCATGCTCCTGCATGAGGTCTTCCGGCGGTGAGACCTCTTTTTCTTCGCCTTCGGAATGGCAGGCTGTCAGCAGGCTGCCGGCGGTAATGGTAATGACGCCGGCCTTCAGGCTTTGGGCCAGGAAATGACGCCGGGGATTGGAGATGGAACAGGACTTACGCATGGATGACATGCAGCAAAAAATGTACCACTACATATGCAAGTGGCGGGCCCTCAGGCATGAATGCTCATGATGGGAATGCTCCCATTGAGGGCCAGCCGTTTTGCATGGCTTTTATGAAACGCGAAAAAATTATGTTTTTTGGGAAATACGATGACCATATCCGCCCCGTGCTCGAAGAGGTACTGACCAATGCCCAATTCCACATTGTCCGTCTCTACGATATGAACTTCCGGATAGGCCTCTTCGAGGCAGGATTTCCAGGCCTCACTGTCCATGACCGCAGCCGTCGACCTCGCCTGCTTTCCCGTATTGATATTCACCACTTCAAATTTGGTTTGGAACAGGTCCCGTAATTCCTTCAAAAATGCAGGCTTTACAGGCATTCCGCCGGAAATGTCCTCGAGATCGCAGGCCAGGACGACCTTGCTGATCTTTTTGAAGCTTACATCTCCCGGAACGACGATAAGGGGATAAGGCAGACGACGTACGGCCGCCGCCACATTGCTCCCCGCCAGAGCTGTTTCCAACGATTGCCCCGTAGCGCCCATTACAACCACGAAGGGATGCTTTTCACGGCAGAATTCTTCGATCTTTGCTTCCACACTGCCTGTTTCCATATGAGCATAAACTTTCACTTTCCCTTCTGTCCTCTTTTCCAGCTCTTCCTGCAGTTGCTTCAACGCCTCGACGCCTGATTCCTGCATCTCATTGAATACATAATCATTCAGCGGGAATTCCGCCACACTGACGGGTAACTGTAATACATACAACAGATAGAGGTCTGCCTCCACTGCTACCGCCATGTCTGCGGCATAACGGGCCGCGTTGCCGGAATTCGGTGTAAAATTGACGGGGGCTATTATAGTACGCATAGAAATTTTGTTTTTATAAAGATAAAAGCCCTCGCGGCCGGGGGCTATGACCGCGGCCTTAGCACTTCATGACAATCGTCATATAAAAGCCCGGGAAGCCCTGATCAAAGTCAGCCTTCCACCTACGCCTGGTCACAAGGACCATCACCGACGGAGGCTACCTTTAAGCCATGATACCACTTTAAAAACATTAATTCATCATGAAAAGAATATTATTTGTATGCACGGGTGAAAAATTCCCTCACGGCGCCTTTAACTTCCTTCGCCAGCTGGTAGAGGAAGAGCCCGTCTGTCTCACAGGGTTGTTCTTCTGTCCCCTGGATTATGAGCTTATAGCCAGCGCAAGCTACGTTCCTATTGCCGACCCCTATCTGAAGGTGCGGGAACATGAAAGGGACCTGGTCAATAAGAATAAAGCGTTGTTCGCCACCGAATGCCAGGCGCTCCACATCAAACAGCATACGCATGAAAATGACGAGCGCTGGGATAAGGCCCTCTTTGCCAAAGAAAGCCGGTTCTCGGACCTGGTTGTCCTCAGCGGCGAACTCTTTTGCGAGGACGGTGGGACCAAACAACCCAATATGTTCCTACAGGAAGCCTTACATACGTCGGAGTGCCCTGTAATGGTGGTGCCCGAAGAATATAATCCTGTCCAGCACCTGGTCATTGCCTATGACGGCAGTAAGGACAGTCTCTATGCCATCAGGCAATTCTGTTATCTTTTCCCCCAATACACCGATCTGCCCACTGAGATCGTCTTTGTAAAGGACGAGCCTACGGAGGATATACCCGACCTGGAAAAACTCAAACAATTCACCCGCCTGCATTTTAGCAGCATGGGCTTTTCCAAGCTTCATTTCCGTGCAGCCAACTACTTTGCCACCTGGATCGGGGAAAAGAGCTCCGTCATGCTGATCACGGGCTCCTTTGGCAGGAACGCCTTTTCCTATATGGCGAAAAGAAGCTTTGCTGAACAGATCATCGCAGACCACGGCATGCCCGTGTTCATTGCACATACCTGATCCCATGGCAGCAACTGCACAGCGCAACCACCTGGATTATTGGAGCTGCCCGGAACAACAGGTGCTGCAGGAACTATCCTGCCGCGAAGAGGGCCTTCCGCCGGAAGAAGCCGCTCTCCGGCAAAAAGCCGGCAACCCGCGTTTGTCAAATGTCCCGCTGCACGCCGGCAGCCTGTTGCTTTTTCTGCAACAGTTCAAGAGTCCCATCACCCTGATCCTGGTAGCCGCGGCCATCCTATCCTTCTTCCTTGGTGAAAGACCGGACGCATTTATTATCCTGGCCATCATTTTTGCCGGCGCCGTCTTAGGATATTACCAGGAGAAGGGCGCCGCTTCCGCCTTGCGCAAACTGCTGCAAATGGTACAGGTGAAGGTCACCGTAATAAGAGGTGGCCAGGACCGGATTATTTCCATAGAAGAGGTCGTACCAGGCGATATTGTCATCCTTAATGCCGGCCAGACAGTACCGGGCGATTGCCGGCTGCTCACTTCAAGGGATCTCTATACCAATGAAGCTTCTTTGACGGGCGAAACATTCCCCGCGGAAAAGAGATGCGGTCCCGTACCTCCGCAGGCCGCCCTTTCTGAAAAGCACAATATTCTCTTTATGGGCACCCATGTCATCAGCGGTACCGCCAGGGCAGTGGTCGTCCATACGGGCGCCGATACGGAATTCGGGAATATCTCCCGCCACCTGCGCAAGCTCCAGCCGGAGACGGAGTTCGAAAGAGGCATCCGAAGGTTCGGCTACCTGCTGATGGAAGTAACACTATTGCTGGTGGTGATCATATTCTCTCTCAACATCTTTCTCCACAAGCCGATCCTGGACTCCTTCCTTTTCTCTCTGGCCATAGCCGTGGGGCTGACGCCACAGCTGCTCCCGGCCATCATCAGCATCAATCTGGCCAAGGGCGCCACCCGGATGGCGGATCATTCCGTCATCGTAAAAAAGCTGTCGGCCATCGAGAATTTCGGCAGCATGAATGTCCTTTGTACAGACAAGACGGGGACCATCACCAAAGGTGAGGTCGTAGTCCACCGGGCCATGAATATAGCTGGCAAAGAAAATGAAGGAGTCTTCCGGCTTGCCTATCTCAATGCATTTTTCGAGACAGGTTTCAATAACCCTATCGACCTGGCCATCCGGAAATATGCCATACCCGACATATCGGGCACGATAAAGCTGGACGAGCTGCCGTATGATTTTATAAGACGCCGTCTCAGCATCCTGGTGTCCGAACAGGGCGGACGCATGCTGATCACCAAAGGCGCTTTCGAACAGGTCCTGACAGTCTGCCGTTATGCCCAAAATGATCAGGGACAAGTCGTTGAAATAGAGCCTCTCCGCGATGACATCACTGCGCTGTTTACCCGCTGCAGCCAGGATGGATTTCGAGTGCTGGGCGTGGCATATAAACAACCCGGCCCGGATGCAGGCGCTCTTAAAAAAGAAGATGAGAGGGATATGGTATTTGCGGGCCTTCTGCTCCTCACCGATCCGCCGAAAGAAAACATAGCCGCTACCCTGAACAAGCTGAGCAGGATGGGCATCTCCGTAAAGATCATCACGGGCGATAATGCGCTTGTGGCCCGGCAGGTAAGCAGAGCTGTGGGATTGGATGATTCTATCATGCTCACAGGCGCACAGATAAGGGAGATGAGCACGGAGGCATTGGTTCGCCAGGCCGCACAGACTACTATATTCGCTGCCGTGGAACCCAATCAGAAAGAAAGGATATTGCTGGCGCTCAAGAAGGCGGGCAATGTGGTAGGGTTTATGGGCGACGGTATCAACGACGCCCCTGCCCTTCATAGCGCGGATGTGGGCATCTCGGTCAACGGAGCTGCCGACGTAGCCCGCGAAGCCGCCGACATCGTCCTGTTGGGCAATGACCTGGAAGTGCTGGTGGAAGGAGTACGAGAAGGCCGGAGAACGTTTGCGAATACGTTGAAATATATTTTCATGGCCACCAGCGCCAATTTCGGTAATATGTTCAGCATGGCGGGCGCCTCCCTTTTCCTTCCCTTCCTGCCACTGTTGCCCAAACAAGTATTGCTTACCAATCTCCTGACGGACATCCCTGAAATGACCATCGCCACCGACACGGTCGATGCCGCCATGGTAAAGACTCCGCACCGGATGGATATTCGTTTCATACGCCGCTTCATGATCCTTTTCGGGATTATCAGCTCCATATTCGACTATGTGACTTTCGTTGTTTTGTTATATGGGTTGCACGCAGGTACAGCGGAATTCCGCACGGGTTGGTTTATCGAGTCGGTGGTCTCGGCCTCGC